>JAJYBQ010000090.1 GCA_021778935.1 Pseudomonadota bacterium
CGCGGTGACACGACGAGTTTGGAGCGATTGAATGGGTGGCTTACCGATTGGATATCGCGGAACCCACCATATTCCGGATACAACTGGAAATGCGCCCAGGAAGCGGCGATTCGGGTGATGCATTTGGCGGCGGCTGCCCTGATTTTGAGACAGACGAACGGGGTGTTGCATGGCCTGCGCGAATTGATCCGAACGCATCTCCTTCGCATCCATCCGACGATGGCGTACGGCGTTGCGCAGGACAACAATCATGGAATCTGCGAGGCTGCCGGGATGTACATCGGTGGCGCATGGTTGCACGCTGCCGAGGGGGGGGGGCAAGGAACCCGATGGATGGAAATCGGCAAGCGGCAGCTTGAGGAACGGGCGGCGCGCCTGATTTCTGACGATGGCGGATTCAGCATGTACTCGGTGACATACCACCGGGAATTTCTGGACGCAATGAGCATGGCGGAAGTTTGGCGTCGCAGCCATGGGTTGCCGGAGTTTTCGACCCGATATCGCAGACGGTTGGCGTCTGCGGCGACATGGTTGGCGGAGTGTGTACACCCGGGAAGCGGAGATGCCCCGAATATCGGGGCCAACGATGGTACGCGGCTGCTGCCGCTCACGGACACCGGGTATCGGGATTTTCGGCCGAGCGTGCAGCTCGCATGTGCATTGTTTTGCAATGCCCGCGCGTATCCGCGAGAGGGTGAGTGGAATGGCCCGCTCGCCTGGTTCGGAATCCCGTTGCCGGACGCGGCAATCCCGACCTTCGAATCGAGGGTGAGCAGCGAGAGCGGGTTCGCGTTCTTGAAGTCGCCCTTTGAAGATGCGCAGGTTTTCTTGCGGTACCCGCATTACCGCTTTCGCCCCAGCCATGCCGACCCGCTTCATATCGATCTTTGGGTCGGGGGAAAAAACGTATTGCGCGGCCCCGGGTCATATCGCTACGCGTCTGCCCCCGAATGGCTGAACTACTTTTCGGGAGTCGGCGCACACAATACCGCGCAGTTCGACCATTCCGAGGCGATGCCGAGAATCGGACGGTTCTTGTTCGGCGACTGGTTGCGCTGTCTGAACCCTCCGAGCTTACTGTCATCCGAGGGCGATCTGCGCTTTACCGCGACCGCACTTCATGCCAAGGGTCAGACGCATCGGCGGGAAGCAATCCTTGGGCGCGGACGATTGATCGTCGTTGATACCCTTTCCGGGTTTCACGAATGCGCGGTTGTGCGATGGCGCTTGATGCCCGGAGCATGGCAAATTCTTGAGAATTCCGTACGAGGGGAGGGGATTCTGGTTGCGATGGACGCCGATCAGCCGTTTTCGGCGCGACTGGTTGACGGATGGGAAGCGCGCTGTTACGGATCGAAGTCGCCGGTTCCGGTAATTGAAGTCGAATTTCGACGCCCCGCCCGGCTCGTAACGCGGATCGAATGGAATTGGGCATGAGACTGCTGGTTCTAAGCTTTTACTACCCGCCGGACTTGTGTGCGGGCTCGTTCCGGATATCGCCGCTGGTTCGCGTTTTGAGGACGGTGTTGCGGGAAGGGTCGCAAATCGACGTTGTGACGACTCTTCCGAATCGCTACAGAACATTCAGTGTCGACGCGTCCGAGACGGAGATCGAAGAAGGCCTGCGTATACGGCGAGTTGCTCTGCCCTTGCATCAAAGCGGCATGTGGGATCAGTCGAAGGCATTTCTGGCGTATGCGCGGGGCGTGCGCGCGCACGTCTCGGGACAACGATTCGACGCGGTATTCGCGACGTCGTCGCGACTGATGTCGGCGGTGCTGGGCGCATCGATCGCTCGCCGTCAAAGGGTCCCGCTCTACCTCGACATCCGAGACATTTTCGTCGATACCGTGGGCGACATCTTGCCGGTTTGGGTTGCGCGTCCCCTCGCTTCCGTATTCTCGGTCCTCGAACGCTATGCCATTGGCTCGGCGCGAAAGGTGAATCTGGTGTCTCGCGGGTTCGAACCGTACTTTCGCATGCGTTATCCCGGGAAGCCCCTTTCTTTTTTCCCCAACGGCATCGATGACGAATTCATTGGCGCAAGTAGCCCGTTTTCAGCAAATCCGGGTGTTCCGCCATACCGGGTTCTCTACGCAGGAAACCTTGGCGAAGGGCAGGGCCTGCACATGATCCTGCCTGGCTTGGCGCGCGCCATGCAAGGGCGCGCACGGTTTACCGTCATTGGCGACGGAGGTCGCAGGGAACAATTGCGGCGCGCGCTTGATGAAGCCGGAGTGGACAACGTAACGCTGCGCTCTCCGATAAGCCGTTCGGAACTCGTGGAGGAGTATCGCCAGTCGGACGTGTTATTCCTGCATCTCAACGACCATGATGCGTTCCGCAAAGTGTTGCCGTCGAAGTTGTTCGAGTATGCGTCTCTTGGAAAGCCGATCTGGGCGGGAGTCGCAGGGTATGCCGCTGATTTCGTGAAAAACGAAATCGAGAACGCTGCAGTGTTCCCGCCTTGCGATGTCGATGCGGCGGCGGCGGCATTTTCGACGCTTCGCATGCAAGCCATACGTCGCGATGCGTTTGTTCGCAAATATGCCCGCGACGTCATCATGCAGGCGATGGCGCGGGATATCGCGGAGACGCTGGAGGCGAGATCATGAAAGTCCTCCTTACCGGCGCTACCGGGTTCGTGGGCCGCCCTCTGTATGGCGAACTAATGGCGCGAGGGCACCGTGTGGTTTCCGTGGTCCGCCGCAGCGCAGGTCTGACCGAAGAGGTGGTTGTGCCCGATATCGGTGACGCAACGGACTGGCGCGGGCCGCTCTCGGGGTGCGATGCCGTGGTGCATCTTGCGGCGCGGGTGCATGTGATGGGAGATGCGAAGAACATCGACGCGTTCGCGCGTTACCGGAGGACCAACACCGACGCAACGCTGAATCTTGCTCGGCAGGCAGCATGCGCCGGTGTTCGACGCTTCGTGTTTGTCAGCAGCATCAAGGCGGACCGCGTGGACGGGGTTGCGCTACCGGGGGAGTCGGATGCTTCAAGCGCGGAGGAGGCCTACTCGGCATCCAAATGGGAAGCCGAGCAAGGTTTGATGGAGATCGCGGCGCGGACGGGCATGGAGGTGGTGATCGTTCGTCCGCCGCTCGTCTACGGTCCGGGAGTAAAGGGGAATTTCGCGGCATTGGTGCGCTGGGTTCGCACGGGTTGGCCTTTGCCGCTAGGAGCGGTGGAAAACCGGCGCTCTCTATTGGCCGTCGACAATTTGGTTGATTTTCTGGCGCTATGCGCCGATCATGCGCGTTCCCTTCAGGCGGCAAACCAGACGTTTTCCCTTTCCGACGGGGAGGACGTGTCCACTCCGGAGTTATTGATGCGCGTGGCTCGCGCATATCGCGTGTCTGCACGGTTGGTGCCCGTGCCTCCGGCGTGGCTGAGGTTTTTCGGTCGGATGGTGGGCAAGCAAGCAGCCGTGGAACGGCTATTGGGCTCGCTTACGGTGGACGCTACGCCGGCGCGGGTGCGACTTGGATGGCAGCCCGTGGTGACAATGGATGAGCAGCTTGCGCGAATGGCAATGGCAGAGAGGGAACCGCGGTGATGTTGCGCGCGCTGGACGTCGTGCTGGCTTTGGTGGGTTTGGTTCTTGCCTGGCCGGTGATGGTGCTGCTGTTCCTCGCGGGACTCGTCGATACGGGTGCTCCCATCTTTCGTCAGGTGCGCGTGGGACGAGGACGGCAGGTTTTCACGCTTTACAAGTTTCGTACGATGCGTCCCGATGCGCCGCACGTGGCTACCCATGAGGTCAGCGCGGTACTGATTACGCCGCTCGGTCATTTTCTCCGGCGTACCAAATTGGACGAGCTTCCGCAGTTGTGGAATGTGGTGCGGGGCGATATGAGTCTGGTGGGCCCCCGCCCTTGCCTGCCAAGCCAGGTGGATCTGATTGTGGAACGCGATCGGCTTGGCGTTTTTTCGGTTCGTCCGGGAATTACGGGGCTCGCGCAAATCTCAGGCATCGACATGTCTACGCCGCGGAGGCTGGCGGAAACAGACGCGCGGATGATCGCGTCGCTGGGTGTCGGCGCATATTTGCGCTACATCCTCCTAACCGTGCTTGGAAGGGGAGGGGGCGATCGCGTCCGCCGGCCCGACTGACAGTCCCGTCCAGTCGTCCCCGGGCAGGGAACGGGTTTGACGGGCTGTTGAAAAACCGCAGCGCGGGCCGATTCGATCCTGCGGTGCTCGCTGTACTACTCGTACACGTCCGCTCCTTGGCCGCAACGCGAACCCGCTCGCGACGTTTTTCAACAGCCTGCAAATGGGTCGCTTACGATTCCGGTCCCATCGGAAATTCCTGCGTTTGATGCGGGAATTTGTCGCAGGGTAGCGCGGCGCTCATGCCGCCTCGGCGGGGTGCCGCCGCACCGCGGCGGAGAACTGAATCCGGTGCAGGTTGGCGTACAACCCGCCGCGGGCCAGCAGTTCGGCATGGGTTCCCGCCTCGACGATCCGACCTTGATCCAGGGCCACGATGCGGTCGGCATGTTCGATGGTCGACAGCCGGTGAGCGACGACGAAGGTGGTCCGGCCGTGCATCAGGCGTTCGAGGGACATCTGGATGTAGCGCTCGGACTCGGAGTCGAGCGCGGAGGTCGCTTCGTCGAGCAGCAGGACGGGGGCGTTCTTCAGCAGGGCGCGGGCGATCGACAGGCGCTGGCGCTGCCCGCCCGAGAGCTTGACGGCGTTTTCGCCGATCTGCGTGTCGAAGCCGTTGGGCAGCGATTCGATCAGCGGCAGCAGGTAGGCGGCTTCCGCCGCCGCGCGGATCTGCTCGATTCCGGCATCGCCCTCGGCGCCGTAGGCGATGTTGGCGCGGATCGTGTCGTCGAAGAGCACGACGTCCTGCGACACCAGGGCGATCTGGCGGCGCAGGCTGGCGAGCGTCAGTTCGGAGATCGGGATGCCGTCGAGCAGGATTTCCCCGTGCGTCGGACGGAGGAAGCGTGGAAGCAGGTTGACGAGCGTCGTCTTCCCGGCGCCCGAGGCGCCGACCAGCGCGATCGTCTCACCGGCGCGCACGGACAGGTCGATATGGTGCAGGGCGGGCGCGGCGGCGCCGGGGTACTCGAAGCAGACGTCGCGGAAGGTGATCGCGCCCGTCGCCCGCGTCGATTCCCGCGTACCGGTTTCCGCCTCCTGGGCCGAATCGATCATCCCGAACACGCTTTCCGCCGCCGCCGCCATGCGTGCGGTGGCGCTGTTGATGGAGGACAGGCGGCGCAGCGGCTGCAGCACCATCAATGCCGCGGTCAGGAATTCGATGAACTGGTTGCCGGTGAGCTGCCCGTGGCGGGCTTGCCACATCGCGATGGTGATGACGACGGCAATGCCGGTCGCAGCGACGATCTGCGTCGCCGGGGTCGCTGCGCCGACGGCGATCTGCATCTTGATCGCGAAGCGGCGCAAGCGCTGATTGATGGTTTCGAACCGGCGTGTTTCGTACCCCTGGCCGCCGTAGACCTTGACGATCCGCCCGGCGTCATGCGCTTCCTGCACCGCGCGCGTCATTTCGCCCAGCATGGCCTGGCTCTCGCGGTTGAGCCGGTGGAGCCGTTTGCCGATCGAGCGCAGCACCGTGGCGATCGTCGGGCCGACGACGACGGTGAGCAGCGTCAGCCGCCAGTTGTCGAAGAGCAGCAGCCCCAGCAGCGCGAGGGTGGTGAACGATTCGCGCACGGCGGTGAGCAGCACCTCGGCGGTGAGCGCGAGGGCATTGCTCGCCTCGTTGAGGAACTTGGAGATGACGATCCCCGAGGGCGTGTTCTCGATCGTGGCCTGCGGCCAGTGGAGCAGGCGCTGGAACATTTCGCCGCGCAGGCTTACCAGGACGTTCTGCGACGCCACGTTCACGAGGTAGGAACTGGAGAAGTTCGCCACGCCGCGCACGACGAACACGCCGATGAAGGCGAGCGGCATCCAGTAACCGAATCGCGGGTCGTTGCGGATGATGCCGTGCCCGAGCAGCACCGCGGTGAGTTTGGCGATCAACCCCTGGCAGGAAGCGTCGACGGCCATCGTTACCGTCGCCAGCGCCAGGATGGGCCGGTGGGCCCACACCAGGGCGATCATGCGGCGCAGATTGGGGTCGGTGAGGCGGCGGAAGGGGCCGGCGCGCGGTGCAACGTTCCCGGTTGGATGGATGGAGGCTTCGGAAGTCATCAGATGATTTCCACCCGCAGCCCGGCGCGGGCTGCGGCCTCGCATTGCCGACGGTCACCCGATACGAATACGTCCGCCTCCAGCACGACGGCGCTGCCGATGTGAATCGCGTCCATGGCACGCAGCGGCGAGGATTCGAGGCTACCCATTGCCGCGCGCAATACCTCGGGAGAAAGATCGCAGAGGGCAATGTCCTCGATATCGGAAAACACCCACGACCGGATCTGACCATATTGCTCCGGGGAAATGCGATTTTCTCGTCGCAAACGGCAAAGTGCCGAGACGATTTCCGGGATCGCGATCGCCGACAGGCTGATCTCGCTTGCGCGCTCGCACCACGCAAGCACGGTTTCGGTTCCCTGTTCGCGGACGTACCGCTTGGCAAACGCGGATGAATCGAAAAATACCCGCATCAACGTTCCGCCTGGGACCGCTCCTCCAGGATGAGGTCGCTGAGCGACGCGCCGGGAAGAGCAAGAGGGTGAACGGCGCGGCGTTTCCACGACGGCAATTCCGGGCGAACCGGTACGATGTCGGCAATGGGCTTGCCGTGGCGTAAAACCCGCACCGTTTCGCCGGACTCGACCAAGTCGAAATACCGCTTGGCGTGCGCGCGGATTTCCGTGAAGCTCGCTTGTTCCATTTCGAATCTGATGTACAAAATAATGTGCATATAATATGGGCGAAAGTTCGATTCGGCAATACCGAAACCGGGAGCCGGACTCGATCGGTCGATGTGACGAATCCGCTTCTCATACGCTTGCCGAACCACCTCGGCGACGCCTGCATGACGCTGCCCGCGCTGGATCTGCTGACGGAGCACGGCGCATCCTTGACGCTTTTCGGGCGACCCTGGGCCGCCGAACTATTCGCCGGCTACGCCTGGCCGGTGTTGCCGTGGGCGCCCGAGCGGGGGGCGCGGATCGCGGCGTTGCGCGCCTGGCGTGGTGCGGAGCCGGGGCGGGGCGAGGCGCTGTTGTTCCCGAATTCGTTTTCGTCGGCCTGGGAGTTCCGCCGCGCCGGAATGCGTGCGGCGGGGTACCGCACCGATGGCCGGGGCTGGCTGCTCGCGGCGCCGGTCGCCGTGCCGGCGCAATGGCATGGGGACATGCACACCAGTGCGTATTACCTGCACCTGGCGCGGACGTGGCTGGGGCGGTCCGGCGACGGGCCGGAGGCGGCAGGCACGCCGGTGCTGCGCGTCCCCGATGCGGCATCGGCGCGCGCGCGCGCGGCCCTCGAGCGCGCGGGCGTACGGGACGGCTACGTCGTGTTGTGTCCCACGGTGCGCGGGCAACATCATGGCAAGGTCAAGGCGTGGGACGGATTCGGGCGGCTGGCGCACGCATTGCGGGCGGCCGGAGAGACGCCGGTGGCGTGTCCCGGGCCGGGCGAAGAGGCGGGTGCCCGTGCCGCCTGTCCGGACGCGGTATTCGTGGAACCGCTGGATCTCGGTGCATTTGCGGCCCTGTTGGCGGGAAGCCGCCTGGTCGTGGCCAACGACAGCGGCCCAGGACATCTGGCGGGAGCGGTCGGCGCCCACCTCGTCGCCATATTCGGCGTCACGGACCCGGTCAGGACCCGGCCGATCGGGGCACACGTACGGTTGGTTGGCGGCGCGGCGGGGTGGCCGGGGTATGAGGAGGTCTTGGCGGCGGTGACCGAGGCGCTGGATTCCTGCGACGGCGGCGCTCAGATCAGGACGACGTCGTACTGCTCCTGGTAATACATCGTCTCGACCTGCATCGAGATCGGCTTGCCGATGAAATCCGACAACATCGCCAGCGACTGCGATTCTTCCTCGAGGAATAGGTCGATCACCTTCTGCGCAGCGAGGATCCGGAATTCCTTGGCGTCGCCGAACTGGCGCGCTTCCCGCAGGATCTCCCGCAGGATGTCATAGCAGACCGTGCGCGCGGTTTTGAGCTCGCCGCGCCCGCCGCAGACCGGGCAGGGCTCGCATAAAACGTGGGCGAGTGATTCGCGCGTACGCTTGCGCGTCATCTCGACCAGCCCCAGTTCCGTGAATTCGCTCACCGTCATGCGCGTGCGGTCGCGGCCCAGGGCGCGCCGGAACTCGGAGAGCACGGCGTCGCGGTGCTCGCCCGAGGACATGTCGATGAAATCCACCACGATGATGCCGCCGAGGTTGCGCAGCCGCAGTTGGCGGGCGATCGCGTGTGCCGCTTCGAGGTTGGTCTTGAAGATCGTGTCGTCGAAGTTGCGGGTGCCGACGAATCCGCCGGTGTTGACGTCGATCGTCGTCATCGCTTCGGTCTGATCGATCACCAGATAGCCCCCGCTCTTGAGATCGACGCGTCGCGCCAGCGCCTTTTCGATTTCCTCGTCGATCGAGTGCAGGTCGAAGAGCGGCCGCTCCCCGGTGTAATGGAAGAGCCGACACGCGACGCCCGGGACGAACTGCTCGGCAAACGCCCGTAGCGCGACGAAATTCTCGCGAGAGTCGATCTGCACGCTCGTCGTCTGCTCC
>JAJYBQ010000091.1 GCA_021778935.1 Pseudomonadota bacterium
CCGTCGTGCAGGTCACGCTCACCGTGGTGACATTCGCCGCATTGACCGTGCCCGCGCCGGAGTTGGATACCGCGCAGGTCTGCCCGGTGGGCTGCGTGTTCACCGTGACCGCGTAGCTCGCGCCGGCGAGCAACTTCGTGGCGAAGGTGAACGCCCCATTGGTGGCAACTGGGAGGTTGTCACCCCCGTTGTCCTGCAACACCATCTGGGTGCCGGCGGCAAGGCCCGAGACCGTGCCGCCAATGGTATAGGTCGGGATCGCGGTCGGGGTCGGCGTTGCCGTGGGCGAGGTCGTCACGGGGTTGGCGAGCGTTTCGGTCGTGCTGTCGTCGAACGTGATCACGAGCGCGCCCTGCGGAGTCAGTGTTCCTGAGGCCGTGCCCTTGCCGGTGTTCAGCGTCATCATGAAACTCGGCTTGGAGATCGATATCGCCACGGTGCCGGTGTAGCCCTGCGGGGCGACTGCGACCTTGCCGCTGATGGCGCCGTTGAACGGACCGGAAAGGCCGGTGGCCGAGATCGTCTCGCCGTTTTGCGTGATCAGCGCGGTGCCGGTCACGGTGCCCGTGTCGCTGAGCGACAGATCGGCAGTCACCACCTCCGGCGCGTTCGCCAAGGTGAAGGTACCCTTGATCTCGCCGGCACCGGTGCTGTCGAGCAATGTGATCGTGCCGCTGCCGCTGATCGGCAGATTGCCGGCGGTGATGTTCGCGGCAATCGTCATCGCGTAGGGCGGCGTCGCCGACGCCTGGCCGAGTGCTTGTATCGTCGTGCCGGACGGATAGGTGACGCTCAAGGTCCCGGCAGACTGCGTCCCGGCGGAGTCGGAGAAAAAGTTGTCGGTGATGACGTTGCCTGAGATCGTGAATCCCGACTCGTAAAGGCCGAGCACACTGTCAAAGGTGAGCGTTGGCGTTGCGGCAGCGGCGTGGACCGATTGGACGAGCATACGCACCAGACCCCCTGCGAGTGCAGGTTTGAGCGGACTCGTCGCCGGCAAGGTCGCTTGGACCTGAAGCAGCGGATAGCTCAGACCGCCCTGAAAGGTCTGATATGCCGAGACCATGGCCGACTGCTCGGCCATGTGGCCGCTCAGGGGTGGTGGCGTCGCAGTGCCGCCGCCACCACCCCCACAAGCCGTGACCAAGCTCACGAAGGCCCAAGCCGCAATGACGCGAACAACAACCTTCAGCGTGTGCATGATCATTCCCTCTGCCGTTTCTCGGCAACTATCCGTGGCGCCCGCTACGGGCGGTTGTCGGTGACGCCGGGCGGCCGCATTTCGTATGCTGATTCCGACCGCCTCACGGCGAAGTCCAGTACTGACGGAACAGGTCGTCGAGGTACGTCAACTGCAGGCCGCCCCCGGTAGTGCCGGCGGCGCCGCCCGTAATCGGCGCGCCGGTGGCGGCTACGCCGCTGATCGCCGATGGCGAAAGGCCCGAACCACCGCCACCGCCACCGCCACCCTGCAATCCTATGGCGCCCGACAGGGCGAGAACGGCCTGGGACACCACCAAAACGATGCGTTTGGTCTTCATGTTCCCTCTCCGCGTTGATTCCAATTTGGCGCGTCTCGCCTCGCCCGCTGCGAACCCACCCATCCCGCAAACGCGTTGTGAATATAGGTAGCGCATCCCCGCTACCGCATCCCTCGAAAGGAGGGATTTGCAGTAACCCGACCGGACCGTGGGAATTTCCCGACACGCGGGATCCTGAATCACCCGAGACGCAAGTCCGTACGCGGCGGAACCGGGATTTCGTCAACGGACATCGGGATTTCGCACTCCGTACCCGGATTTTCATCCGGGTATTGCGTACGGGCAAACCGGCGCGTAAAGTGGATCCGCGGCGGGGATTCCCTTCCTGTCCAACGGGCGGGTCCGTGCCGGCGCATTTCCCGCCGGAGAAGGTGCGGTCGTGGGTCTATCGAGCAAGGATTACAAGAACATCCTCGATACAATCGACATCATCTATTCGGTTCCGGACCGAACGGCGATGTTTCACGCGTTTTGCAGTCAATTACGGAAAACGATCGGGATCTACAGCGCCATTTTCGTGCCTGCCGATCCGCGGACCGGCTTTTTTTCCTTCAGCGGCTATCAGATATACGAAAATTCCGAAGCAGCGCTGCTCACCTATCTCGCGTACTACGCACCACAGGACCCCTTCGTGTCCCGCGGCTGGTTCCAGAATCACCCGAACCGGGTAGCTCGGAACACCGATTTGGTCCCCGATCTGATCGAAACCGAATTCGCCCAGGATTTTCTTCTGCCGATTGCCGGCGTGTTCCACGTCCTCGCCTCGACGCTGCAAGTCCAGGGGGATCGGGTCGGGCTCCTGGGCATCCACCGCCAGAAGCGGGACCGGGGTTTCGCCAGCCGCGAAGTCGCCGTGCTGAACGTGCTCCTCCCCCACCTGGCCCGGTCGCTCCAAAGCCACGAACTCCTGGCCGATGGGTCTTTCAGTTCCGACCTGGGCGTGGTGATGACCGATACGCGGGGAAATCCCTGCTTCCTGAATTCGGCAGCCAAGATGGCGCTGCGCGGCGCGTCGGTTGGCGCGCTCCCCGATCCGGGCAACGGCACTGCCGCGGCGTACTTCCGGCGGGGGCGGAGCACCTACCGCGTGCGCACCGTGCCGGTGAGCGGGAAAAATGGCGGCAAATTCTTCCTCCTCGAGCCCTACCCCGCTACCCACCCGCTTTTCGCCGGACGCAAATGCCACGGACTCAGCGAGCGCGAGAAGGACGTCGCAGCGCTCGTGGTGCAGGGTCGATCCAACCGCGAAGTCGCAGAGCAACTCTTCCTCAGTGAAGCCACGGTGAAGGACCATCTCAAGAACATATTCGGGAAACTTGCAGTCCGGCGCCGGAGCGAACTCGCCGCTCGCCTCCTCGGAATTGCACAATAGCGCGCAAACGCCGTTGGCACGGGCAGGCGTCGCGCCCCGGCGGCTGCGCAGGGAACTCGCACTGCGATGTCCGGCAAACCTGGGCGCGGGGAATTGGGCCGTACCGGCTTCAGGCCGCGGGCGGCTCCATTGCCGCGTCGTACCGCCCGTAGGTCGCCGCGCTGTTGAGGCGCGCGCGCGTGAGCAGCGCCTGCTGCGCGGCGGAGATGTTGGCCGCCGACCCGCGCCAGGTATGCGTCACCGGATCCTGCAGGGCGCGCGCATAGGAAAAACGCAGGCACCAGGGCTGCGGCCCCTGCCGGTTCATCGCATCGAGATTTGCCGTCGCCTCGACCGGCGACTGCCCGCCCGAAAGAAAGTAGACCCCCGGCACCGCCGCGGGAACCGTTCGACGCAGGACGCGAATCGTCTGCTCCGCCACTTCCGTCGGCGAGGCCCGCGGCGCGCGCTCCTTGCCGGGCAATACCATGCTCGCCTTCAGCAGCATGTGCTCCAGGGTCACCTGGTGGCGATCCAGGGCATGAAAGACTTCGTGCAGGACGGCTTGCGTCACTTCGGCGCAGCGCGCCATCGTATGGTCGCCGTCGAGCAGCACCTCCGGCTCGACGATCGGCACGACGCCCGCGTCCTGGCAGATCGCCGCGTACCGTGCCAGCCCCTCGGCATTGGCCTCGACGGCGAGTCGGCTCGGTAGCCGGTCCGATACGTTGTATACCGCGCGCCACTTGGCAAAACGCGCACCCTGTTGCTTGTACCCTTCCAGCCGCCTTGCAAGGTCGTCCAGACCCTGGGTGATTTCATCGCCGGGCGCGTGGGCGAGCGGAATCTTGCCGGCATCGACCTTGATTCCCGGGACGATGCCCTGGCGTGCCGCACACTGCGGCAGCGGCGTTCCGTCCGCAGCCTTCTGCCCGAGCGTTTCCTCGAAGAGGATGACGCCGCCGATGAACTCACCCAAACCGGCGCTGGTCAACAGCAGCGCACGATAGGCGTTGCGGACTTCCGGCGTGGATTCCAATCCGACCGCCTTGAGCCGTTTGGCAATCGTGGGCGCGCTTTCGTCTGCCGCAAGAATGCCCTTCCCGGGTTGCGTCAATGCGGCCACCGTGGCTTGCATCTCGTTTTGCACACTCATTGCCGTTCCCCCTCAACCGAATCATTCGTTCCGGACGCATCGGTCGATGCCAGCCGGCACATCGCGGTCGGGCCATTGCCGGTCGCGCACCCGGTCATCGCGATGCCACCACGACGGGCAGCGCTCGACGCGGAAGAACCGTTCGAAAATGGGCGATCGCCGACCCGATCCCGTACTGGAATACCGTCCCTGCCAACGGGTTCGTCGGTAGAACTATCCCCCGGTGCGGGGTCGGAGGCAAGCGTCGGTTCGGCCGGATGCCCAATGGGCTACCCAATGAAAAAAGGTTAGTGACGACTGTCACTAACCTTTTTTGTTTACATGGTCGGGGTGGCGGGATTCGAACTCGCGACCCCTTGCACCCCATGCAAGTGCGCTACCAGGCTGCGCTACACCCCGAAGCCGGGGATTGTATCAGGTGGAACGCTGCAACAACGCCCGAATCGTCTCGAGCTCGGCGCGCAGTGATGCCACATCGATCGCCGGAGTCGCATCGGGGGCCGGAGCCGCCGCGCGGCTCGCACCGCGCGGCGCGAGCGCCGCCGCGGTCGTGCCGCTCAAGCGGTTGCGCGCGCCGTGGATGGTGAATCCCTGGTCGTAGAGCAACTCGCGGATCCGCCGCACCAGGAGCACTTCGTGGTGCTGGTAGTAGCGCCGGTTGCCGCTGCGTTTGACCGGCCGAAGCTGCGAGAACTCCTGCTCCCAGTACCGCAACACATGCGGCTTGACCGCACACAGCTCGCTGACCTCGCCGATCGTGAAATACCGCTTGGCGGGAATGGGTGGCAAGGCCGTCGTATCGGCGTTTCGATTTTCCGTAGGCATCCGGGAGATCCGAAATTATTCGGCCGGCCCGTTTTCGACGTTGGCCTTGAGCTTCTGACTTGCATGGAAGGTCACGACCCGGCGGGCGGAAATCGCGATCTCCTCTCCCGTCTTGGGATTACGGCCAGGACGGGTGGGCTTGTTCCGGAGCTGAAAATTTCCGAACCCCGAAAGCTTGACCGTTTCGCCACGCATCAATGCTTGCGCGATCTCGTCGAAAAAGGCTTCGACCATGTCCTTGGCTTCGCGCTTGTTCAATCCCAGATGTTCGAACAAGGAGTCGGCGATCTCGGCCTTGGTGGTCGTCCGGCAGTCGCGCCCGAACTCCGGACGCGCACCGGAGTTGGGCAGAACAGGAAACTTGAATGCGTTCATCACGGGCGTATCGCTACGGCAGTCATCACTGGCGCGCCCGCGCTCCCCAGCGGTGCTGCAGGAGGGAAAGGATCGCGGCACACGCTTCGTCGGCATCCGAATCCGTCAAGGAACGGCGAGTATCTTGCAGAATCACCCGAAACGCAAGACTTTTTTCCTTGATTAACAATGCGTTATCGCTCGTCGCCGACTGCTTGCGGACAAATACGTCAAAGAGGTCCACGGAACGAACCGCGGACAGCGCCGATCCATCCTGTTGCGCGCCGGCGCGCAAATCGTCGAGGATCCGCCCTGCGGGAACCGCGGCGTCGACCAACACGGCGATGTCCCGCACCAGCGCGGGAAACCGCGGCGCCTCCCGCGCCGCCGGAACGCCGATGTCGAGTACCGGTGCGACCGCGATTTCGAAGAGGATGGGTGCCGCGGGCAACTCGAATGCCTCACACAGGCGCGGGTGTAGTTCCCCGATCCAGCCGAGCGGCCGATCGTCCAGCGTGATCCGCGCGCTGCGGCCGGGGTGGAGGGCGGGATGTCGTTCGGCGACGAATTTGGCGTCGCGCGGCAGCAAGAGCCGCTCCAGGTCGCCCTTGACGTCGAACAGGTCGACCGGCCTGGGCGCAACGCCCCACTGCTCGGGTTCGGCCGGGCCGTACGCCAGCGCCGCGAGGCGCTGCTCCTGGAACACCCCGGGGACGGCCTGCGGCGCGATGGCGGAATCGTCGGGCTTCGGCGCGCGGGTGAACACCGCACCCAGTTCGAACGTCCGCACATGCGTCGCCTGCCGGTTGAGGTTGTAGCGCAGGTTGCCGATCAGTCCGCCCAGAAGATGACTGCGCATCACCGCATGATGCTGTGCGATCGGGTTGCGCAGCCGCACGGTACCGGCCGAATCGGCGCCGAAATCCGCCTCCCAGGATTCGGGAACGAAACTGAAGTTCACCAGTTCCTGGTATCCCGCCCGGGCCAGATCACGGCGCAGCGCGTGCGCGTACCGCCGCCCCTCGGGGCGCACCCGCATCTGGGCGCGGGTGCGTGGCGGCTCCGCCGGGATGTTGTCGTATCCGTAGATGCGCGCCACTTCTTCGATCAGGTCGACCTCGATCTGCAGATCGAAGCGGTAGCTGGGCGGCGTGACGCGGAAGACGTTGCCCTCACGGCGCCACGGGAAGCCGAGACGATCGAAACAGCGTTCGACCTGGATCGAGCTCAGCGCCACCCCGAGGAT
The DNA here is from genome assembly GCA_021778935.1 of Pseudomonadota bacterium. Next base: position 6,474 of record JAJYBQ010000091.1, read on the forward strand.
GCGCCGCAGGCGCTCCAGGCGCATGGATACCGGATTGCGCTCGGGCAGTTCGGTGACGTGGTCGGCCACCGGTCCGAACCGCGTCTCGGCAGTGCCGCAGATCTCGACGGCGAGTTGTGTCAGCCGCTCCAGCGCGGCGACGGTGCGCTGGAAGTCGACGCCGCGCTCGAAGCGGTGCGCTGCTTCGGTCGTGAAGTTCAAGCGGCGCGCGCGCCCCTGGATCGCGTCCGGCCGCCAGAACGCCGCCTCGAGCACCACATCCGTCGTCTCGAGCGTGACGGAGGTCGCCGCGCCGCCCATGATTCCGGCGATCGCCTGCGCCCCCGCGCCATCGGCCACCACGCCAAAACGTTCGTCCAGCGTGACCGTCTGGTCATTGAGCAGCGCGATCGTCTCGCCCGGCCGCGCCCAGCGCACCTGCAGGCCGCCCTGCAGCCTTGCGAGATCGAAGACATGCGTCGGCTGGCCGGTCTCGAACATGACGTAATTGGAAATGTCGACCAAGGCCGACACCGGCCGCTGTCCGGACTGTTCCAGGCGCCGCTTCATCCATTCGGGCGTCTCCGCGCGGGCATTGAGTCCCCGCAGCACCCGCCCCGCAAACCGGCCGCAGAGATCCGGCGCATCGATCCGCACCGACAAGGATTGCGGGTCGTTGTCCGGGTGGGGTGCCCATTCGGGTGCGCGGAACGGCAGTCCGCGCACGGCCGCCAATTCCCGCGCCACGCCGACCGCGCTCAAGCAGTCACCGCGATTGGGGGTCGCCTTGACCTCGATCGTCGCGCCATCGGCGGAAATCGACTCGACCTCGAGGCCACCCATGGTGAGCGCGTCCGCCAGCACCGCAACATCCGTTCCGGCGGCGGCAGGCACGAACTCCAACAGCCATTCGACGGCAATCTTCATCGGCAGTGGACCCTCAGCGCGAAAAGGTTTCGAGAAACCGCAGATCGCCCTCGAAAAAGAGGCGCAGATCATCGACGCCGTAACGCAGCATCGTCAGTCGTTCCAGGCCGGACCCGAAGGCGAAGCCGATGTACCGCTCGGGATCGAGACCGAAGTTCTGCAGGACCTTGGGGTGCACCTGCCCGGCTCCCGAGATCTCCAGCCAGCGGCCTTTGCGCGCCCCGCTGGTGAACATCATGTCGATCTCGGCCGATGGTTCGGTGAACGGGAAATACGATGGCCGAAACCGCACGACGAGATCGTCGGTCTCGAAGAACCGCCGCAGAAAGTCGGTGTACACCCCTTTGAGGTCGGCAAAGCTCACGTCCTCGTCGATCCACAAGCCCTCGACCTGATGAAACATGGGCGAATGCGTTGCATCGCTGTCGACGCGGTAGGTCCGCCCCGGCGCGATCACCCGCAGCGGCGGCGGCGTGCACCGGGCGTAGCGGACCTGGATCGGCGACGTGTGCGTACGCAGCAACAGCGGCTTGCCGTCGGCATCCTCGACATCGACATAGAACGTATCCTGCATCGACCGCGCCGGGTGGTTGTCGGGGTTGTTGAGCGCCGTGAAATTGAACCAGTCGGTCTCGATTTCCGGACCCTCGGCGACATCGAACCCGATCGAAGAGAAGATCTCCTCGACCCGCATCCAGGTACGCAGGACGGGATGGATCCCGCCGGGATTGCGGCGTCGCCCCGGCAGGCTGACATCGACCGCCTCGGCCGACAGCCGTGCCTGCATCGCTTCTTGCGCCAGCCGGGCTCGGTGCTCGGCGAGCAGGCCTTCGATCGCGGCCTTGGCGGCGTTGATCTGCGCGCCCTCCGCCCGACGTTGTTCCGGATCGAGGCCCCCCAGGCGCTTGAGCCGTTCGGTGAGACGGCCGCTCTTGCCGAGAAAGCGCGCCTTCTCGTTTTCGAGCACGGCCGGCTGCGCCGCCGCGGCAAATGCCCGACGCGCTTCGTCGATCAGCTGTTCCAGCGAGTCCAAGCGGGTTCCTTCATGCGCTGCCGCGCAGCGTTCCGGGAACCGACCCCTCTCCCCTCCAGGAATCGGGGCAGGGTGGGAAGGAACGGGTTCCGGTGGTCTTTTTCTCGTACCTTCACCCCCGCCCTCTCCCGTAAGCGGGAGAGGGCGCCGGGTTTCACGCGGCCAGGGTGGACTTGACCCGCTCGACGATCGCCGCGAACGACGGCTTGTCCAGCACCGCCATGTCGGCCAGCACCTTGCGGTCGAGGTCGATCTGC
>JAJYBQ010000092.1 GCA_021778935.1 Pseudomonadota bacterium
GCCAGAAGCTGTGCACCTTCGCCTGCCCGGTCTCGGCAGCCACGGGCAAGGAGGCGCACACCCCGGCAGGCAAGATGACCGCCGCGCACCAGCACCTGACCGGCGCCCGGCGGCTGGACGACGACGGCGCGGCCGCCCTCTACGCCTGCACCTCCTGCGGCCGCTGCACCGCGCACTGCCGCCACGAGAACCCGGTGGGCTCGGCGCTCTTCGAGGCCCGGGTGGAGGCGGTGGAGGAGGGGGAGGCGCCCAAGGCGGTCGAGGAGCTGCGCGAGCGCTTCACCTGCGGCAACCCCTACGGCGCCGACCTGGCGGCGTGCGCCCGGTCCATCTCCCGCGAGACCGAGGGCCGGGCCTTCTTCCCGGGCTGCACGGCGCTGGCGCGCGAGCCGGCCATGGCCCGCGCGGCCATGAACGCGGCGGCGGGCTTCGGCGTGCGGCTGACCCTGGCCGGCGTCTCCCGGCGCTGCTGCGGCTACCCGCTGTGGGCGGCGGGGCTGCGCCCCGAGTTCGAGGAGCACGCCGAGGCCTTCGCCAGGGAGGTCGAGGACCTCTCCGAGCTGGTGGTCAGCGACCCCGGCTGCGCGGTGGCGCTGACCCGGGCCTACCCGCAGGTCGGCGTGCACCTCAAGCCGAAGATCGTGCTCTTGGTCGACCTGCTCGCCGACCGGCTGGAGTACGCCTTCGGCCGCGCGCCGCTGCGCCTGAACGTGGCCTACCACGCCGCCTGCCAGCTGGGCCGGGGGCTGGGCCGAAGTAGGCGCAAGGGTCGGCTCTGGCGCCGAGGTCGCGGCCGGCGCGGCCGGCGCCGCGGGCGCCGGCATGGCGGGCACCGTCGCCGGCACCGCACTTTCCGCTGCCGGGTTCACGACGGTCGGCGCGACGATCTGGGGCGCTTCGCGCAATGCGGGGGGATCGAGCAGAATCGTGTATTCCCGCACGACGCGGCCGCCGGACCAGGACAATTCCAGCAGCAGATCCAGATAGGGATCGTTGACCGGACGCGCCGAGGTGAGATGGAGGACCATCCCCTCGGGGCCGGATCCAAGATGCAGGTGCAACGAGGCGAGCGCCGAGTTGTAATCGATCCCCGCTTCCTTGAACTCATCGGGCGACGCCAATCGCACCGTCATGGTGCCGACATCATCCGACGGATCGGTGGGAATCTCGACTTGCGCGTCGAGCGGTTGACCCAGTGCCGAATGGACGGCAAGCCGGCCCAGACCCGCCGCATGCGCCGTCGCGAACATCGCGAGCGTCAGACCCGCAAGCGCGAGGCGGGCAAACCATTCCGGACGGCGCGACGAGTCGTTCGCAGCGCCCACCAGCCCAGCAGCGGAATCCTGTGTGCGATACATGATCATGGATGAACAGCGTTTATCGGCTCGCGGCGGCACGTGCGTTCCCTCGGAGAGGATGAAACCTCGTTTTTAACATAGCATCAGGGACTTACGCACGCAAGCTTAGAAAAACCCTGAATTGAAACGCAAGCCTGGGCGATATCGACGGATTCCCGAACTCCCGGCGCCCCGCAGGGCGCCGGGGCAACCATACCGGAAATCCGTATTTCTGCCGGTCCCCCATGGGCGCGAGGGAGCGGTTCATCCACACGTTGGACAGGGCCCGCCGCACCGACTAGTCCGGATTGCCGACCAGGATGCGGACCATGCGGCGCAAGGGTTCGGCGGCGCCCCACAACAACTGATCGCCGACGGTGAACGCCGAGAGGTACTCGCCGCCCATTGCCAATTTGCGCAGGCGCCCGATCGGCACCGCCAGCGTGCCACTCACTGCGGCAGGGGACAAACGTTCGACGCTTTCCTCGCGGCGATTGGGCACCACCCGCACCCAGCGGTTCGCGCCGGCCAGGATGCGTTCGACTTCTTCGAGCGCGACGTCCCGCGTGAGCTTGATCGTGAGCGCCTGACTGTGACAGCGCATCGCCCCCACCCGCACGCACAGGCCGTCGACGGGCAATGCGCCCGCTCGACCCATCGCCGGGCGCCCCAGGATCTTGTTCGCCTCCGCGCCGCCCTTCCACTCTTCCCGGCTCATGCCATTGCCCAGATCCTTGTCGATCCACGGAATCAGGCTGCCTGCCAACGGGACACCGAAATGCGCCCGCGGAAGATCGCCGTCGCGCAAGGCCTGCGTCACCTGCCGATCGATCTCCAGGATCGATGCCCGCGGGTCCGCCAGCCCGTTGCGGGCGGCGTCATGCAGACGCCCCATCTGGGCCAGCAACTCCCGCATGTTCTGCGCGCCCGCGCCCGACGCTGCCTGATAGGTCATGGAACTGACCCACTCGACGAGATCCGCCTTGACGAGCCCATCGAGCGCCAGCAGCAGGAGGCTCACGGTGCAGTTGCCGCCGATGAAGTCGCGCACGCCGTCGCGAATCCCCGCTTCGATCACGGGCAGATTGACCGGGTCGAGGATGATGATCGCGTCGTCGCGCATGCGCAGCGTCGAGGCGGCATCGATCCAGTAGCCGCGCCAGCCCGCGGCGCGCAATGCAGGATGGATCTCCTGCGTGTACTCGCCGCCCTGGCAGGAGACGATCGCATCGCACGCCGAGAGCGCGGCGAGATCCCGTGCGTCCTGGAGGGTCCGCGCACCGCCGGGAACCTGCGGCGCTTCGCCGCCCGCGTCGGAGGTGGAGAAAAAGACGCTCTCGAAAAAGCGATGGTCGTTTTCGGCCGCCATGCGCTCGCGCAGCACCGACCCGACCATCCCCCGCCAACCGACGAATCCGACCTTCATTTCTGTCACCCCCGAAGCGCCGCGACGACGGCATCCCCCATCGCCGCCGTACCGACGACGGCCTCTCCGGCCCGCGCCAGATCCGCGGTGCGCAACCCCGCGCGCAGGACCGACTCGACTGCGTCCTCGATGCGGCGCGCGAACGCCTCCTGGCGCAGGGAATGGCGCAGCATCATCGCCGCCGAGAGGATGGTCGCGAGCGGATTGGCCAGCCCCTTGCCGGCGATGTCGGGCGCCGAGCCGTGGATCGGCTCGTACATCCCCTTGCCGTGTTCGTCGAGCGACGCCGACGGCAACATGCCGATCGAGCCGGTCAACGCCGAGGCCTCATCGGAGAGGATGTCGCCGAACATGTTGCCGGTTACCACGACATCGAACTGACGCGGCGCACGCACGAGCTGCATCGCCGCATTGTCGACGTACATGTGGGAGAGTTCGACGTCGGGGTATTCCTTGCCGACCTCGGTGACGACCTCGCGCCAGAGCTGGGTGGTTTCGAGCACGTTGGCCTTGTCGATCGAGCACAGCCGGCGCCCGCGCCGGCGCGCCGCTTCGAAGGCGACGCGCGCGATGCGCCGCACTTCGCCCTCGCGGTAGCGCATGGTGTCGAAGCCCTCGCGCTCGCCCGATTCGAGCGTGCGGATGCCGCGCGGCTGGCCGAAATAGATGTCACCCGTCAGCTCCCGCACGATCAGCACATCCATGCCTTCGACGATCTCCGGCTTGAGTGCCGATGCGCTCTCCAGGCCGGGATGGATCCGTGCCGGCCGCAGGTTGGCGAACAGCCCCAGCTCCTTGCGCAACCGCAACAGCCCCTGCTCGGGCCGCTTGGCCCGCGGCAGCGCGTCGTACTGCGGGCCGCCCACCGCGCCGAAGAGCACGGCATCGCTCTCCCGGGCCAGCGCCAGCGTGTGGGCCGGCAGCGGGTCGTCGAAGCGGTCGGTCGCCGCCCCGCCGACGTCGGCGTAGGAAAACGTGCAGTGCAGCCCCGCAGGCTCGAGCGCGCGCAGGACCTTCACCGCTTCGGCGATGATCTCCGGGCCGATTCCGTCCCCGGGCAGTACGGCAATCTTCATTCGTGGGTCTCCAAAGTGCGCGCCAGCCAGGGGTTGCGGCGCAGGCGCTGCGCCTCGAACTCGCGGATGCGGTCGGCGTGGCGCAACGTGAGGTCGATATCGTCCCAGCCGTTGAGCAGGCATTGTCTGCGGAACGCGTCGATCTCGAACGGCAGCACCGCGCCGTCGGCAGCGATCACCGTCTGCTGCGGCAGGTCGATGGTGAGCCGGTAGCCGGGCTGGGCCAGCACGGCCTGGAACAGGCGGTCGATCGCATCCTCCGCGAGCACGACCGGCACGATGCCGTTCTTGAGGCTGTTGTTGTAGAAGATGTCGGCAAAACTCGGCGCCAGGATCGCCCGGAACCCATACTCCGCGATCGCCCAGGGCGCGTGCTCGCGGCTCGATCCGCAGCCGAAGTTGCGGCGGGCGAGCAGCACGGTCGCGCCGCGATAGCGCGGCTGATTGAGCACGAAGTCGGGATTGGGCGTCCGCGCCGCCGGATCCTGCCCCGGTTCGCCGCGATCGAGGTAGCGCCACTCGTCGAACAGGTTGGCGCCGAAGCCCGTGCGCCGGATCGACTTGAGGAACTGCTTGGGGATGATCTGATCGGTGTCGACGTTGGCGCGATCGAGCGGCGCCACCAGTCCTTGGTGTCGGGTAAAGGCTTGCATCGGGTCACCCCAGGAGTTCGCGCACGTCGACGAAACGGCCGGCGATCGCCGCCGCCGCGGCCATCGCAGGACTGACGAGGTGGGTGCGCCCCCCCGGTCCCTGCCGCCCTTCGAAGTTGCGGTTGGAGGTCGAGGCGCAACGCTCGCCCGGCTCCAGCCGGTCCTCGTTCATGCCCAGGCACATCGAGCAGCCGGGCTCACGCCATTCGAAGCCGGCATCGCGGAACACGCGGTCCAGGCCCTCGGCCTCGGCCTGCGCCTTCACCAGGCCCGATCCCGGCACCACCAGCGCGGCCTTGATCGTGGCCGCGACATGCCGGCCCTGCGCCACGCGCGCCGCGATGCGCAGATCCTCGATGCGCGAATTGGTGCAGGAACCGATGAATACCTTGTCGATGGCGATCTCGCGCATCGGCGTGCGCGGCACGAGGCCCATGTATTGGAGCGCGCGCTCGATCGCCGCCCGCTTCACCGCGTCGGTTTCGGCATCCGGATCCGGCACCGCGCCGTCGATCGGCACCACCATCTCCGGGGAAGTTCCCCAGCTCACCTGCGGCGCAAGCGCGGTCACGTCGAGATCGATCGTGCGGTCGAACTGCGCGCCCTCGTCGGAATGCAGCGCCTGCCACGACAGCACCGCGCGGGTCCAGTCCTCGCCGTGGGGCGCCATCGGGCGCCCGCGGACGTATTCGATGGTGCGCTCATCCACCGCCACCAGGCCGGCGCGCGCGCCGGCCTCGATCGCCATGTTGCACAGGGTCATGCGCGCTTCGACCGAGCTGGCGCGGATCGCCGGGCCGGCGAACTCGAGGGTATGGCCGGTGCCGCCGGCGGTACCGATGCGGCCGATCAGCGCCAGCGCCAGATCCTTGGTGCCGACGCCGGCATGGAACGCGCCGGTGACGTGCACGAGGAAGTTCTTCGACTTGCGGGCGACCAGCGTCTGCGTCGCGAGCACGTGTTCGACTTCGGAGGTGCCGATGCCGAAGGCGAGCGCGCCCAGTGCACCATGGGTGCTGGTATGGGAATCGCCGCAGACCACCGTCATGCCGGGCAGCGTGGCGCCCTCCTCGGGCCCGACGACGTGGACGATGCCCTGGCGCCGGTCGAGAAACGGAAAATAGGCGGCCGCGCCAAACGCACGGATGTTGTCGTCGAGCGTCTGGATCTGCAGACGCGACGTCGGATCGGCAACGCCCTCCAGGCCGCGGTCCCAGCCGCGCGTGGGCGTGTTGTGATCGGCGGTCGCGACGATCGATGCGATGCGCCAGGGCCTGCGCCCGGCGGCGCGCAGGCCGTCGAACGCCTGAGGGCTGGTGACTTCGTGGATGAGATGGCGATCGATATAGAGCAGCGCGGTGCCATCGGATTCCACTTGGACGACGTGGTCGTCCCACAGCTTGTCGTAGAGCGTGCGGGGAGCGGCGGACATCAGTGTCGGAGGTCTCGTTGGTGAGCCCGAAATTATGCCACCGCACTCCCCGGCAGCGGCGGCACGGGCAGGGCGACATCGGCGTTCTGGGCCCGGTGCAGCAAGGCATGGTCCATCAGCACCAGCGCGAGCATCGCCTCGGCGATCGGCGTGGCGCGGATCCCGACGCACGGATCGTGGCGGCCGTGGGTCACCACTTCCGTCGGCGCGAGATTGCGGTCGACCGAACGGCGCGGAATGCGGATGCTCGAGGTGGGCTTGAGCGCGATCGACACCTCGATGTCCTGGCCGGTGGAAATCCCGCCCAGGATGCCGCCGGCGTGATTGGACAGGAATCCCTGCGGCGTCATCTCGTCGCCGTGTTCGGAACCGTGCTGCGCGACCGAGGCGAATCCGGCGCCGATCTCCACGCCCTTGACCGCGTTGATGCTCATCATCGCCCAGGCGATGTCGGCATCGAGCTTGGCCGCGAGCGGCGCGCCCAGGCCGACGGGAACCGCCTGCGCACAGACCCGCAGGCGCGCACCGCAGGAATCCCCCGCCGCACGCAGATCGTCCATGTACTGTTCCAGCCGCGCGACCACGCCGGCGCTGGGCGCGAAAAAGGCGTTGCGCGCCACCTCGTCCCAGCTCTCGAAGGGAATCGCGACATCCCCCAACTGCTGCAGATGGCCGCGGATCGTGGTGCCGTGGCACTCGTGCAGCCACTTGCGCGCCACGGCGCCGGCGGCGACCAAGGGCGCGGTCAGGCGCGCCGAGGACCGCCCGCCGCCGCGGGGATCGCGCAGCCCGTACTTGCGCCAGTAGGTGTAGTCGGCATGGCCGGGCCGGAAGGTGTCGAGCAGGTTCTCATAGTCGCGGCTGCGCTGATCCTCGTTGCGGATCAACAGCGCAACCGGCGTGCCGGTGGTCCGGCCTTCGTACACGCCGGACAGGATCTCGACCCGGTCGGGCTCGCGCCGCTGCGTGACGTGGCGCGAGGTGCCGGGCTTGCGCCGATCGAGATCGGACTGGATGTCGGCCTCGGAAAGCGTCATGCCCGGCGGGCAGCCGTCGATGACGCAGCCGATCGCCGGACCGTGGGACTCACCGAAATCGGTGACGCGGAACAATCTGCCGAAAGTGGAGCTCATGGGGGAGATTATGACGGACTCGGGCCTCCCGGGAGCGCCCGCCAGACCCGCTCAAGTGCCGATGACCTTCGCCAGCTCCATCCCCGACACCACCGCCGCCTCGACCGTCGCGCCGCCGCACCAGTCGCCCGCAAACCCGATACGCCGATCGGCATCCCAGAGGTACGGCTCGGCAAGCGGATTCACCGGCACGGCATGGTGCCAGCGCAGTCCGGCGGCACACTTCGGCACCAGAACCCGCGCAAGCCGGGCGGCGAACGCCTTCTGCATCCAGCGCACCGCCTCGTCGGGGGTGAGATCCGGGAAACGGTTCGACCAGGCCGCGAGGGCGGTCAGCGTCCAGCGCTCGCCGCCCTCGCTCTCCCCGGCTTCGCCGGCGACCCGCCCCGGTTTTGCGCTCTCCCGCACCGCCATGGCGAGGATCGGATCGGCCTGGATCCGGGCGACATCGAAATCCAGGCCGCAGGCCCGTGCCAGCGTCAGCGCGCCGACCCAGCACGCATCCCATCGCACCGCCTCGACCGGGGCCGCAAGCTCCGTCCAGCCGTGTGCGAGGGCCGCCGCCACCGGCGAGGGAACTGCGAGGACGAGGGCATCGAATCCGGCAATCCCGAGCTGCCGATTGATCGGATCGAACAGGAACCACTCCTCCCGACCGCGAGCGAGGCGGGCGACCCGCGCCTGCAGCACGACGTCCACGCCCTGCGCGAGATGCTGCCCGAGCGCCGCCATCGTGGGCATGCCGACGAACCGCAGGTCCCGTGCACCGGCGGACGGCGTGCGCCGAATCCACGCATTGTCGATTTCCACGGCCGTCGCCGGCCAGGATCGCACCACATCGGCATCGGCCCAACCCCGAATCTCGCGCGCAAAGGGTTCGCTCCGGACACAGGCCCAGGGCGCCCCGGCATCGTGCAAACCGCAGTCGGTCTGCAGGGCGGCAAGGCGGCCGCCCGGAGCCGACGCGCTTTCGAATACGGTGACCCGGATTCCCCGCGCCGCCAGCGCCCGGGCGCAGGAGAGCCCCGCGACTCCGGCGCCGACCACGGCGACATGCCACTTTCCGCGCAGATCCTCGCGTGCCAAATCCGATGCCATCGATGATTCCGAAACGAAGGAGGCCGCGCTTCGGATTGCCCGGCGACGGCCGGGCAATCGTATCCCGGATCGGCGGGAAGGCATAATCGCGGTACCGGCCTCGCCGCCCGGAACCCGGCCGGATTCCCGAGGCACCCGCCAATCCAGGTCCGCCCAAACCCGCGAACGACGCCCCCATCACTACCCACCACGATTCCGGCATGGAACCCCGCACCGACCTGTACGCCCCGATCGAGCCCGATGACAGCGGCATGCTTCGCCTGGATGCCCTGCACACGATGTACTGGGAGACCTGCGGCAACCCGCACGGCATCCCCGTCGTGTTCCTGCACGGCGGCCCGGGCGGCGGCTGTGCACCGGAGCATCGACGCTTCTTCGATCCGGCGGCATTCCGGATCGTGCTCTTCGACCAGCGCGGCGCAGGCGCCTCGACCCCGCACGGCGAGATTTGCG
>JAJYBQ010000093.1 GCA_021778935.1 Pseudomonadota bacterium
AGCAGCGGTTCGGCGATGGCGCGGAGGTCCTCCTCGATCGCTGCCTGGTTTTGCGAGGTGGGGGGAACGATGCGCGCGGCGAGGATGCTGCCGTCCTCGGCGAATTCATAGCGGTGCCAGCAGAATCCGCGCGGCGCTTCGGTGCAGCCGTACCCGACGGCGGCGCGCGGCACCACCGGCAGGAACGCGGCGCCCGACTCGAGGTCGTCCGGCAGCGCGGCGAGGATCCGCAACGCTTCCTCGCAGGCATGGACGCACTCGATCGCCCGCACGACGATGCTGCGGAACGGGTTGCGGCAGACGGTTCCGAGCCCGCATTCCCGCGCGAGATCCTGGATCGGTACGGGCAGGCGATCGAAGTTGAGCGCATAGCGCGCGAGCGGTCCGACGAGATAGGCGCCGCCCCCGCGCCGGCGGGCGTGCAACGCGGTCGAGTGCGGAACCTGGATTTCCTCGAAGGCGGATTCGAAATCCGCGATGTCGATGTCCAGGCCGCCGCTCGAAACCAGCCGCCCCTCGTTGAACGGATATTCGTCCAGGTGGCGCAGCGCGACGAATTCGTACGGGCGCTCGAATTCGGGAAATGGAAGGGTCGCGGTCCAGTGCGCCAGGCGCCATGCGCGGCCCCGCGCCGCGTCGATCGTCTCGGCGAGCGCCGCGCGCTCGGCCCGGCGGGGCAGGCGGTGAAAGCCTCCCGCGCGCACGCTCACCGGGTGGATCTCGCGCCCGCCCAGCACGCGCAGGATCTCGTTGCCGGTTTTCTTCAAGGCCAGCCCGTCGCGCAGCGCCTCGCCATGGTCGCGGGCCATCGCGATGCCGTCGGGAAGGCCGAGGAAATCCGGTGCATGCAGCAGCACGATGTGCAGCGCATGGCTTTCGATCCATTCGCCGCAATAGAGCAGCCGGCGCAGTGCGCGCAGCGGCCCCGCGACGGACAGCCCGAAGGCGTTTTCGATGGCATGCGCCGAACTCATCTGGTAGGCGACCGGACAGATGCCGCAGATCCGCGCGGTGACGTCGGGCGCATCGCGGTAGCTGCGCCCGCGCAGCAGCGCCTCGAAGAAGCGCGGCGGCTCGTAGATCTGCAGTCGTGCGGCGGTCAGTCGCCCGCCGTCGACCTCCAGGTCGAGCGCTCCTTCCCCTTCGACCCGGGTGAGCGTTTCGACGCGGATCGATCGCCGCGTGGTGCCGTCGTCGCCGCCGTCGCTAGTCGCCATGTCGTTCGCTTTCCGCCGCGAATTCGGGGGCCGCCGCCGTGAACATCCGCAAGGCCTGTTGGATTGCGCGCGGCGCCATGCCCTCTTGCCCCCAATGCGCGGTCAGCGCGGGCAGGTTGGGGGTTTCCATCGGTCCGAAGCAGCCGTAGCAGCCGCGGCGGAACGCCGGACAGATCGCGCCGCAACCGGCATGCGTCGCCGGTCCGAGGCAGGGCGTACCCTGCACGGCCACGCATACGTTGCCGCGCCGCTTGCATTCGATGCAGACGCTGTATCCGGCAATCGCGGGGCGGCGGCCGGCAAGCAGGGCGGCGACAAGTTCGAGCAACTGCCGCTTGTCGACCGGACAGCCGCGCAACTCGAGGTCGACTGCGACGTGCGCGGAGATCGGCGTCGCGGTCGCCAGCGTTGCCAGCAATCGCGGTGACGGATAGACCGCCGCGGCGAAGGCATCGACGTCGCCGAAATTGCGCAACGCCTGGATGCCGCCCGCCGTCGCGCAGGCGCCGATCGCCACGAGTACCCGTGACTGCGCCCGCACCGCGAGGATGCGCCGGGCATCGTGCGCCGTGGTGATGGATCCTTCGACCAGCGACACGTCGTAGGGGCCCGGCAGGACCGCGCTCGACGCCTCGGCGAAGTTGGCGATTTCCACCGCTTGCGCCAGCGCGAGCAGTTCGTCCTCGCATTCGAGCAGCGACAACTGGCAGCCGTCGCAGGATGCGAATTTCCAGACGGCGAGGCGGGGTCGGACGCTCATGATTCGCCGCCGTTCACAGTTCCCGCACCACGAGCGCCTGCGCGACGCGTTCGTAGGTCGTCACCGGTCCGTCCTTGCAGACGAAGTCGGGACCGAACTGGCAGTGGCCGCACAAGCCGATCGCGCAGTGCATGTTGCGTTCCAGGGAGAGGTGGATGCGCGAAGCGGCAACGCCCGCCTGCACGAGCGCGGCCGCGGAAAACCGCATCATGATCTCGGGCCCGCAGACCATCGCCGTCGTGTTCGCGGGGTCGAACCGCGCCCGCGCCACTAGGGCGGGAACCACCCCGACGTAGCCGTGCCACGATGCATCGGCATGGTCCACGGTCCGGAGCACCTGCAGATCGGCCCCTTCGCTCCAGCGCTCGGGTTCGTCGGGAAAGAGCTGGTCGGATGGGGTGCGGCTGCCGCAGAGCAGGGCGACGCGCCCATAGCGTGCACGGCGGGCGAGGATCGCGTAGAGGGCGGGGCGCAGCGGCGCCAGGCCCAGCCCGCCCGCGATCAGCACGATGTCGGCGCCTTCGGCCGCGTCGACCGGCCAGCCGCGTCCGTACGGTCCCCGCAGGCCGATTGCGCTGCCGGGTGCGAGCTTCGTGAGCGCCGCGCTCACCGCCCCCACGCTGCGCACGGTATGCACGAACGCGGAACCGCGATCGGGGGGGCCGCTGACGCTGATCGGCACTTCGCCCACGCCGAAGACGTAGAGCATGTTGAACTGCCCGGGCGCGAAGTCCGGGCGCGCCGCGCCCGACTCGGGGAGCAGATCCAGCGTCACCGTGTCCGCCAGTTCACGGTGTACGGCGGCAACCCGATAGCGCGCCGGGACGAATGGGTCGGGTGCCATCCCGATGAGGGGGTGGGCATCCGGTCCGCGCGCCTCTGCGCGCCCGATATCGCTTCGCTCGCACGCGGACCCGAGCTCCGCTGCCGCGTCCGTGCATGGGTCAGTCATCACGCCGTCCATAGACGTCCAGCATCTGCAGGCGCGCGGCATGCAGGCGTTGCACCAGCACCGGCAGGAAACGCTTCATCATGTCGTAGCCCAGGTCGTGATCGTCTTCGCACTTGCCGCGCAGGCAGGCGGCATCGAGACCAATCGCCCGCAGATCTCCCGCCGCGCGCGCATCGAAGGTCCAGCGATACGGCGGCACCAGCCACGAGGCGCCGACGATGTCGCCCTCGTGGAGGGTGGCGATGACCCGCGGCGCATGGCCGGGGGCGGCGATCTCCAGCGCCACCTTGCCGTGGCGGATCAGAAAGAATTCATCGGCAGGGTCGCCTTCCCGGAACAGGTAGCGATCGGCCGCGAAATGCCGGTTGCGGGCGCAGCCGGCGAGCAGCGCTTCGTGTGCGGGTGCGAGCCCGGCAAGGAACGGATGGTCGTGCAGGATCTGTGCGATGTCCTTCATGCGTCCTCCGGTGCCGTGAACGTGCTCGCGACTTCGGTGATGTCGATGCCCACCGGACACCAGGTGATGCAGCGCCCGCAGCCCACGCAGCCGCTGGTGCCGAACTGATCGACCCAGTTCGCGAGCTTGTGCGTCATCCACTGCCGGTAGCGCGCCGCGCCGCTGCGTCGCACCGATCCGCCGTGCAGATGGGAAAACGACAGCGTGAAGCAGGAGTCCCACTCGCGCACGCGCCATGCGGTCTGGCCGGAGAGGTCGCTGCCGTCCGAGACCGCGGTGCAAAAGCAGGTCGGACAGACCATGGTGCAGTTGCCGCAGGTCAGACAGCGTTCGGCGACCGCCTCCCACCGCGGGTGCTGGGGTTGGGCCTGCAGGCGCTCGCGGATCCGGCTGGTGTCGAGGGTCCGCGTCTGCATTGCCGCGGCCCGCGCGACGACGGCGTGCGCCGCGGCACGGTCTTCCTCCGTGGCCGGCCGGGTGGCGATGTCCGCGAGCAGTTCGGCGCCGCGGCGGCTGCCGGCCTCCACCAGGAACTCCGCGCGTTCCGGAAATTCGGTCAGGGCGAGGTCGAAGCCCGAGGTCGCCGCCGGGCCGGCGCCCATCGCGGCGCAGAAGCAGGTGTCGGCGGCCCGCCCGCATTGCACCGCGATGACGAACGTCGCCGCGCGCCGAGCGGCATATCCGGTGTCGGCGAACGGCCCGCCGCGGAGCACCCGGTCCTGGATCGCGATGGCGTGCAATTCGCAGGCGCGCACGCCGAGAAACGCCCGCCGGGATGGTTCGGTGCCGCTGGTCGTGGCCCCGGCGTCGCCCGCCGCGGCGCAGTCGGGCGTGATGGTAAAGCCGCCGTCGTCCTGCCGTCGAGCGGACCAAAGGACCTGGCGGGGCGGATGCAGGTGGCGCTTCCAGGACTGCGGGCCGATCGTGGTCGCGAAATAGGCACCGGCATCGCAATCGTCGCGTGCCAGCCGATAGTGGCCCGGCGCCTGGACATCCGACCATCCGCGCGGCAGGTCGTCGAGGCCGGTGATGTGATCCACGACGAGCGCGCCGTCGCGGACTACCGGGGCCAGCACTTCGTAGTGCCCCGCCGCCAGCGCGACGATGAGGTCCTGCAGCCCGGCGGCGTCGATCAACGCGAGTGCTCGTGTCATGTGCGATCCGCCTGCGCTGCGCTCATGCGGCCGGCTCCGTTCGGTCTTCAACCCCGCAACAGCCGCGCGATCCACCACGACGCGACCACCGTCAACAGGCCCGACATCGTCAGGACCACGCCGAATCCATAGGAATCGCCGCGCATCGGCAGTCCTCCCACGTTCATGCCGAACATGGTGCCGATGACGGTCGCCGGCAGTGCAATCACGGTCACTGCGGTCAGGACGAAGACGCTGCGGTTGGTCCGCTCGGCCACGCGCGCGGCGATCTCTTCCACCAGCAGCGTGATACGCCCCTGCAGGCTTTCGAGGTCGCGCTGGACCACCAGGAAATTCTCGGTGGCCAGGTGCAGGGTATCCAGATCTTCTTCGCTTGCCCAGCGGGGCGGCCGGTTCAGGACCTGCACCAGGGAGTCGGGATCGGGGGCGAGCAGCCGTTGCAGGCGCATGAGGTCGCGCCGAAAGCCGCCGAGGGAGGCGCGCCGCGGCAGGCGGTCGCGATCGAGCATTCCTTCGAAGTGGTTTGCCGAGTCGGAGATGCCGCGCAGGATGTTGGCGAGGCGGGTGGATTGATGATTCATCAGCTCGACCACCAGCGCCAACGGGGTGCGGAACTGCTGGGCGGCTTCGACATCGTCGGCCAACTGGCGGACCGACTGCATCGGACCGTTCCAGGCGCTCAGCAGCCAGCGCTCGCGCAGGCTCAGCCAGAGCGTGGACGACGACGTCTGCGTGCGGCGCGCAGGTTCGTAGTCGACTTCGTTGAGCACGGCGAATAGGCCGAGCTGGACGTGCGACACGCGGCTGGACCGCCGCTCCTCGTGCAGGACTTCCCGGAACGTGTCGGCGAGATCGATGTGCCGCAGCCAGTTCTTGCTGATGCCGTGGGGACTGCTGAAATGCAGCCAGAGGAATTCGGTACTCGAGCGCGGCGTGGCGTTGAGCCAGGCGAGCGCCGCGTCGGCATTTACGCGGCGACCCACGCCATCCGACGAGAACAGGTATGCGTGGACGAGTTCGGTGCGGGGAGGCGGGGTGGCCATGGAGATGCCGGCATCACTCCGACGACATGCGCGGATCGGTCGTGAGGACGGGCAAGGGCGCCGCGGCGGCGAAGAACGGGTGCTGCAGCGCGTCCTCCAGCGAGCCCAGGGCGTGGCGTTGCCGCACCAGCGCATCGATCTGCGCCTGCGTGGCGCTCGTCAGCGTCAGTTGTGCGGCGATCAGGCTTGGCCGGTCGGCGTCGCCCGTATCGAATGCCGATTGCATCCGGCGAAACTCGCGCACCTCTTCGACGTGGATCGTCTGCGCGGAGGCGAGCGACCGGGCGCTCGCCCGATACTCCGTCACTGCCTGGTCGATCGCATGCAGGACCGTGTCCTGCAGGGCCGTGAACTGGGCTGCTGCCTGCGCGCGTTGCGCCAGCGCCTCGGCGATCTGCCCCTGATTTTGGTGGAATACCGGTAGGGGCATCGTGGGCATCAGGAGGTACTGGTTGTCGCCTTGGCTGTAGTCGTATCCCGGTGCCAGGGCGATGTCCGGGTACTGATTGGCGATTGCAAGCTGCAGCGCGGCCTCCGCCGCCGCGTAATCGGCCAGCGCCGACTGCACGTCGCTGCGCCCGGTCAGCGCCGCCTTGCGCAGGGCGCCGGTGGCGACGTCGGCCGCGGGTTGCTGCGGGGCTTCGATGTCGGCAAACGAAATGGCGATCCCATGCAGCGCCGCGGCCGGAATGCCGATTGCACCCGCGAGCGCATTGCGCGCCTGCGCCTCGCGGTTTTGGGCATTGAGCGTGGTCAGGCGCGCTTCGTCGCGATGGATGCGCGCCTGTGCCAGGTCGAAGCCGGCGGCACCGCCGGCCGCAAACCGTTGCGCGGTGGCCTCGACGAGTTGCTCCTCGACGGCGAGATTGCGCCGGGACTGGGCGAGGCTTTGCCGCGCCGCCCAGAGATCGATCAGGGCGTTGCGGACGCCGGAGCGGACCTGCCACGAAGCGGTCGCGAGATCCTCCCGCGCCGCCGCTTCGAGGTGGCGTGCCTGCGCTGTCCGCGCTGCGCGCTTGCCGGCGGTCTCGATCACGAACTCGATCGACGGGCCGATGGTCCAGGGGGAGGGGGTGCGCACCGTCTGGTTGTACGAAAGGTCCTGAAAGACCAGGGTCGGATTCGGGCGCTGCCGCGCGGTGCGGGTCGCACCCCGCGCCTGCGCGAGACTCGATCGCGCGAGATCGAGGTTCGGGTGGTAGTACAGCGCCGCCAGGGTGAGCGTCGACAGATCCCAGTGGGCCGGCGCGGTCGCCGCGGCGGGCGCCTTCGCGCCCGATTGCATCGCGTGGACGAACGCAAGGAGGCGCGGATCGCGCAGGGAACGCGCGGAGAGCCTGGCGGCGTTCTGCGCGGGATCGATGGGTGCCGGGTGGTAGCTGGCGCAGCCGGCCCGTGCGGCGCCGAGCATCGCAGGAAGGAGAAGGCGTCGCATCATTCCACGGGTTCCGGTTCGGACGTTCAGGCAACTATACCCCCGGCCGACGGTCGGGATCGTGACCGCCGCATCCGGTCCCGTCAGGACTCCCGACGGGCGGCGCCCGGGGACGAAAGTCGGCGCCACAACAGGAATGCGGCAACCAGCAGGCTCGTTCCTGCGGCCACGGCGATCGGAAACCGAAAATCCGGCCGCTCGATGACGAACGGCAGCAGCCCGACGGCCACCGCGGGGGGGGCGTGGAGATCGAGCAGGCGCAGCACGGCGATGCCGCAGAGCGTCGCGCCGGCGGCGGCGAGCGGCCCGGCGCCGAAATGCAGCACGATGGCGAGCCCGATCGCGGCCGTCGACGCGCAGGCGACCGGCAGCGCCAGCGGGCGGTTGGCCCAGGGACAGACGCGGGTATGCGCGAACATCTCGAAACCGATCACCGCAAGCGGTGGATAGAGCAGGAAATGCCAGTCCAGCAGCTCGGAAACCGTCGCCCCGACCGTCAGGAAAACCAGGTAGAAGGCGACCCAGGACCAATCCCGCGGCGGCCGCTCCAGGATGTCGTCGAGCGTGTTGGCGGCCGATTCGGGTGCGGGCGGCGGCGAGAACCAGCGCAGCCGCGCGAAGGCCACCGCCGCCAGCAGCCCGGTGCCGAGCAGGATCGCAGGGGGATACCACCCGCTTTTTTCTCCGAGGGCGAGCGGCAGCAGGCCCGCCGAGATTGCCGGAGCGATCGGGGAGCGTAGCGCCCGGATCACCAGGATGGCCGCGCCCACGATCAACAACACGGCAACCGGGCCGTACGCCCAGTGGCGCGCGACATAGGTGCCGAAAGCCGCGGTGAGCAGCGGGGTGATGATGAGTTGCAGCGGCGCGCGCGCCCAGGTGCCGCGCGGCCGCGTCAGGATGTCGTGCGCGAGCGCGCCGAGTTCCGGGAACAGAAAGTAGGGAAAAGCCGTGATCTGGGCAAGCCAGGCGATTCCGCCCAGATAGGCGGCCGCAGCCCCTTCCCAGAGCGCGCGGCGGGAGGTCGTCGTCATCGTGTCCGGTGGTTTGGATCAGACAGGACCGGAACCATAGCAGGCATTTGCCGCCGTGCTGCGACCGTTCGCGTTCCGACACCGCGCATCTCGGGGCGCAGGGCGGCGGATCAGTACTCGGCGTGCAAGCGCAAGCCGAAAATCGACACCGGTCCGCGATCGCGGTTGTAGGCCGGATTGACCACCAGCTGGTAATCGCCCGTGACGGTGACGTGCTCGCGTGCGTGGTAGGCGTAATACGTCTCGGCGATCCGTTCCGTGCCGTAGTTCAGCCTGCCGTCGCCGATGACGATGCCCATCCCGCCCGCGGCGAAGTAGCGCTGCGCCGCGTGCGACAAGCCATTGACCACGAGTGCGAATCCCGCGGTGTCGTTGGCCCGGTTCCAGCGCGTCCCCTGCAAGGAAAGCCCGGTTGCCAGCGACTTGTCGATTTCCGTGAAGTCGTACGCCTCCTGCTGGCCGTTGCTCGCGCTCAGGCGCAGGAAGGCGCCGAGATCGGACGTGATCTCCTGTTCGGCATTGATGGCGCCACCGGGCTTCGACGCGAGGCGGCGC
>JAJYBQ010000094.1 GCA_021778935.1 Pseudomonadota bacterium
GGCAAGCCTCTGCGCCAGCATCGGAACCACGCTCGGCGCGGTGGCGAAATAGAAGAGGCGGTTGTCGACGGGCATGGCCTCGAGCGCCTCCGCGAGACGCGACATCGTCTCGGCCGAACTGAAATCCCCCGGCAGGAAGGAGATATGACGAGAAAAGGAGCTCCACTCGTCCTCGGTGCAATGGGCGGTTTCCGCCGACTCGACGACGCCGTCCTTCAGATGCGCGCGGAACGCCTCGTCGTCCATCGCCGGCAATCCGACCCCGAGAATCCGGAACGTGGGCGCAAGACAGCCTTCGCAGGCTAGGTGAAACAGCGCCGGGACCAGCTTGCGCTGGGTCAGATCGCCACTCGCGCCGAAGATCACGATGACGCAGGGATCGGCGGTGGGAAGCGACGCGTCCGGTGCCGCCGGGATTTCCCGCACCGGCTCATCGGAATGCGTGGGAGTTGTGGTTTCCATTGTGTGATCAGGTCCGTTGTGCAAAGGCGCGCCGAATCATCCGCGCGCCGAATCCAGGAAAAACACATCGACGCCACCGCGTGGCCGGACCCAGCTTGCGGGAATCGGATCGCCCGCCTGCCACCGCGCCACAGCAGCCCGCTTCCCTGCCCCCGCAACCAGGAACAGGACCCGGCGCGCGTCACCGAGTCGACCGGGAGAGAGGGAGATCCGGCCCGGCGGCGGCTTGGGCGCATCGAACACGGGAATGACCGGGGGCATCACCGCTCCATCGTCTGCCGGATCCCGGTCCGCCATCCGTGTCCAGGTACTCCCGGGGAAGATGCTGGCCGTATGGCCATCCTCGCCAAGGCCAAGCAATACCAGATCGAACGGTCCGATCTCCGACACCGCCGCGACATATCGCCGTGCGCCGGCCTCCGGCCCGCGCTCCGCCTCGATCGCGTGGATCTGCGGCGCGGGGATCGCCACCCGGTCGAGCCACGCCGAGCGCGCCATCACGCTGTTGCGCCCGGGATCGTCCGAGGGAAGGCAGCGTTCATCGCCGAAGTAGACGTGCCACCGATCCCAATCGGCATCCGTACCCGCCACGCGCTCGTAGATCGGCCGCGGCGTTTCGCCGCCGGCCAGCACGATCCGGAACGCACCGCGTTCGGCAATCGCCGCCGCCGCCGCAAACAGGATGACATCCGTCGCGGCGCGCTCGAACCGCGCCGGATCGGCGAATTCCCGCCAACGAACCATCTGTCCTGGCATGCCGACGGCTCACGCCTTCGGCGGCTCGACGTGGCCGCCGAACCCCTGCCGCATCGCGGAGAGCATCTTTTCGGCAAAGGTATGTTCGCGTCGAGACCGGAAGCGCGCATACAAGGCCGCGGTCAGAACCTCCGCGGGCACCGACTCCTCGATGGCGGCCTGGACGGTCCAGCGCCCCTCCCCGGAATCCTGCACGAACCCGCTGTACTTCGACAGATCGGGGTCGCGCGCCAGCGCATCGGCGGAAAGATCGAGCAGCCAGGAGGTGACCACGCTGCCCCGCCGCCACAGTTCTGCAATATCGGCCACCGGCAGCGCGTACCGCTGATCCCGGGGCAGGGCCTCCACGGCGGCGTTGCGCAGAATGTCGAACCCTTCTGCATATGCCTGCATCAACCCGTACTCGATCCCGTTATGCACCATCTTGACGAAATGCCCGGCACCGGCAGGCCCGCAGTAGAGCCAACCCTCGGTCGCGCTGCTCGCCGCGGTCTGCCCCGCTGCCCGCCCCACCACGCGCCCCGCCGACGGGGAAATTCCCGATTCCCCGGGTGCCAGGCTGCAGAACACCGGCTCCAGCCGCTGCGCCGCCTCGGCGTCGCCGCCCACCATCAGGCAATAGCCGCGCTCCAGGCCCCACACGCCGCCGCTCGTGCCGACATCGAGATAGCGAATCCCGCGCGGCGCAAGCGCGGCCGCCCGCCGCACATCGTCCTTGAAATAGCTGTTGCCGCCGTCGATCAGGATGTCGCCCGCAGAAAAATGCTCCGCCAGCGCGGTGACGGTATCTTCGGTCGGCGCCCCCGCCGGAACCATGATCCACGCGGCACGCGGCGGTGTCAGTTGCCCCGCAAGTGCTGCCAGGCTGTCTGCGCCAGACGCTCCCTCCCCAACCAAGCGGGCCACCGCCTCGGCATCGCGGTCATAGACCACGCAACGGTGGCCGTCCCGCATCAGGCGCCGCACCATGTTCGCCCCCATGCGGCCAAGACCGATCATCGCGATCTGCATCGCCGATTTCCTTTCTTCACGTCCTGCGAAATCCTGCAAAACGCCGCGCGCACACGCGACGCCCCGGGAGAAACCAGCCTCGATCCGCGCCCGCTACACCGCCGCCAATCGCTGCAACAGCGCGTCGTAGGAATGCACGAACGCCGCCAACCCGGCATCCAGCAATTTCGCCGTGACGGCATCCATCGCGATCCCCAGCGATTCGATCTCCGCCAGTGCCGCGACGGCCGCGTCGACATCTTCTTCCAAAACTGCACGGGCCACACCATGCTCGCGAAACGCGTTCAAGGTTGCGGGCGGAACCGTGTTGACCGTCTGCGCTCCGATCAACTCCTCGACATAGCGCACATCGCGATACGCCGGATTCTTGACGCCCGTGCTGGCCCACAGCAGGCGCTGCGGGTGCGCGCCCTTGGCTTGCAACGCCTGCCAACGCGGCGACGCCACCTGCTCCTGCCAATTGCGGTAGGCAAGTTTCGCGTTCGCGATCGCCGCCTTCCCGTGCAATCCGCGGACCCGCTGGCGCACCGCATCGTCTCGCGCGGCGGCCAGCAGCGCATCCAACTGCGCGTCGACTTCCGTATCGATGCGGCTGACGAAGAAGCTGGCGACGCTCGCCACCTCGCCCAGTCGCCCCCCTTCGGCAGCGCGCCGTTCCAGGCCTGCGCAATACGCATCCATGACGCGCCGGTGCATGGCGCGGGAAAACAGCAAGGTTACATTGACCGCGACACCCTCCGAAATCAGCTGGGTGACCGCCGGCAACGCCTCGTCCGTCGCGGGCACCTTGATCATCAAGTTCTTGCGTCCAACCGCCTGCCGCAGGCGCCGCGCCTCGCGCACGGTATCCTCGGCATTGCGAGCAAGCGCCGGAGACACTTCCAGAGAAACGAATCCGTCCCGGCCACCGCTTGTCTCATAGGTTGCCAGCAGACAGTCCGCTGCCTCCCGGATGTCCGGGAGGACCAGTTGCTCCAGCCGCGCGGGCGGAGCGATGCCGGCATCGTGCAGCGCGCGCAATCCCGCCCGATAATCCGGATCCTCCGCGACCGCCTTTTCGAAGATCGCCGGATTCGACGTCACTCCGCGGATGCCGTCGGTTTCGATCATTCGTGCCAGCTCTCCGGTCGCAACCAGGTGCCGGTCGATGAAATCCAGCCAGATCGACTGGCCACACTCCAGAACCTGCCGTAACGAGTTCATAAATCCTTCCCGCTGTTGTAATGATTCCGATCCGTCCACCCCGACCGCCTCAGGCCAAGGCCTGTCCGATCTCCGCGAAGTTCTGCGCTGCGTGGCTCGTTTCGACCGCCATCCCCAGCGCCCGCTCGAGAAAATTGGCCGAAATCACCCCGCGCACGAACGGCGTCGAACGCTCTGGAACTTCCACCACCATGATGTGCCGGCGGGGCTGCTCACGATAGAGCGATAGTAGATCGGCAACCGTAGCATGCTCCACGTCCCGCAGGTCCAGCGTACGCCACGCCGTCAACGGCTCCATGACATCGCGCACCGTAACCTCGGCGCGGCTGCCGCGCTCCCGACTGTAATCCCGGGACTGCAGAAAGAGCATCGGGCGCTCGCCCTGAATGTCGTGCGAGGACACGGCGCCAAGCAACCCGTACGAGGAATCGACCACGAACAGCAAGCGGACTCCGGAGTGAATCATCCGATTGAGTGCCTCGTCGATCTGCGTATGCTCCAGAACCGTGATTGCCGGCGAACTGCGAAAGTCGGTCATCGCTTCGAGCGCGGGACTTTCCAGTGTGAGAAAGGGAATCGTCCAACCCGCGGCTTTCGGCAGCCGCAGCGCGCGCGGCGCTTCCATGAATGTCAGATGGCTCATCGTCAATTTCTCCAAGTTCGGTTTTCCACCGATTGCGATGGAACCGATTGGAGTGCGCCCCGCGCGATTGGTTCAAGCCCCTTCGGATCGATCCCTACAGGCCCCAGAATTTCGGACGCGACCACTTCCTTCAGATCATCGAAGCCTGGTGCGCAACGCGGACGACACCGTCGCGGCCCGGGAGTCCTGTCCGTCGACCATTTCCTCGCACGACGATTCGGAAGCCGACCGGACGCCGCCGTCGGCCTGGCCATGGGCCTGCAACTGATGCCCGCTTCCGCCCAGATGATGGGTGGCGGCATGATGGACATGAGCAAGATGCCCCCCGTCGTCCAGAAGAACATGATGCTTGCCAAAAAGGAGCACCTGCAGAAGTGCTACGGCATCAACGCGTTGGGCCGCAACGACTGCGCAGAAGGTGCGCATTCCTGCGCAGGCCAAGCCACGATTCCACGCGATCCGGCGTCCTTCGTGCTCCTGCCTGCGGGCGACTGCGGCAAGATCGCCGGCGGCAAACTTCATGCATCGGGACGTACTCGAAACCCGTCCGGATGTCGCGTGGTTCGAGGTCGACTCCGAGAACTACCTGGGCGGCGGGCCGACGCCCGCCACCCTCGATCGAGTGCGCCGCGACTACCCCAATGCCCTGCACGGCGTCGCGCTGTCGCTGGGATCCGCAGAGGGTCGTTCGGAAACGCACCTCGCGCGCGTGCGCGCGGCGGTCGACCCTTCGAGCCTGGGCTCGTATCCGAACATCTTTCCTGGAACGTCGTCGATCACGCCTACCTGGCCGACCTGCTGCCGCTGCCGATGACCGAGGAGGCCCTTGCCGTCGTCTGCGACGTCAACAACCTCTACGTCAGCGCATTCAACCACGGCTGGTCGGCGCGCGACCATCTCGCCGCGTTGCCGTCCGAGGCGAGGGCGAGGAGATTTGGTCGCCGGACGACACGAGCGACGAACGATAAACGACGTCGGCGACCGCCAATCCGGAAACCCCGCCTGCCGGCAGGAGCTGCGCGGGAAAGGCCGAATGGGATGCGCCTCGGCCCTCCCGCGCCGCCGATCTACCGCGGTGTGGGCCCCTGCGTGACCTGCACCAGCTCGGTCGGACGCAACCACTTGGCGAACGCGCTGCGGATGTCCTGGGCGCTCAGGTCGATGTAGCGCCGCGCGGCAAGTTCCGGCTCGTTCAGCGGCAGGTCGAGATCCCAACGCGCGATCCATTGCCGGGCGATGGCGTCGGTGCTGGCCTCGGACAGCGGAATCCGGCGCAACAGGAGTTGCTTGGCGCGCAGCAGCTCTCCGGGCGATACCGGCGTCTTCTGCATGACCTGGATCTCGCGCACGACGCTGGCATGGACCTTGGAGACGTTCTGCGGATCGCAGGCATACCGCACGACATATGCGCTCCGGCTCTTCCCGGCCTGGAACTCCGATCCGATGTAGTACACCAGTCCGGCATTCTTGCGGATATCGCTGCTCAGGCGCGCCGAGTAAAAGCCGCCGCCCAGCACCGCATTGCCCAGCGCCACCGCGTAATAGTCCGGGCTGGACCGGACGAGCCCGGTCGTCTCACCCAGCACGGCACGCACCTGAACACGGCTTGCGTCGGCCACCGCCACCGTCGATGGACGGTTTGCCGGAGCACGCGGCAGCGTCGTCTCCGGCCGCGGACCACGCGCCTGCCAGCCGCCGAAATACCGCTCCACCACCTCCTTGGCCTGCCGCGGGTCGATGCGGCCGATCACCACGATCACCGTCATGTCCGGCCGGAACACTTTGCCGTAGTAGCGCTTGACATCCGCCAGAGTGAGGGCCGAAACGCTCTGCGGCGTCGCCTGCCGTGTGGAAGGGTCTCCCTTCGGAAACAGCGCCTTGGCCAGCGCGCGTCCGAACTGATACCCGGGGCTCTTGAGTTCGCCCGCCACCGCCTGCGCCGTCTGCGCCCGCACCGTGCGGAACGCCGCCGGCGGCAATGCGGGGTGCAGTTCGTTGTCGGCCAGCAGTTGGACCGCACGGGCAAAATGATCCCGCAACACGGTCACGTCAAACTCCGAGCCGGCGGATTCGTCGGCCCCGATCGCGTCGAGCGCGCGCTGGAACGCAAGCCGGTCGAGATGGGTCGAGCCATAGGAGAACAGGCTGTCGAGCACGGTCGCCACGCCCTCCTGCCCCTTCGGCGCTTCCATTTCCGGCCGGTTGCGGATGTGCCCGTACACGCTCACCGAATCGCCCACCGTCTCGGGCTGGACGATCAGGGTGATGCCGTTGCGAAGACGATCGACTACCGGACGGGTGGTGAGGTCCGGCACGCTCAGCCGGGTCAGTGCACGCTGCGCCCACTCGGGCAGCGGCGTCGGCTTGCCCTCGCCGAGCGCGATCGACTCCTGCCCGCCGAATCCGGCGCCGGAAACCGGCTTGCCGTTGGGCGCCGGCGTCAACACGGCGGAGACGGAACGATCCAGAACCAGATATTTCCGGGCGACGCGATTCACGTCGGCTACCGTCACCTTTTCGATGCGGGCAAGATCTTCATCCGGCGAACTCAGCCCTTCGACTGCAACGGCATCCGCCCAGGCCCCTGCCAGGCCTTCGATCGAACTCTTCTGCTGGTCGGCCGCGCGCCGCTCCTGCATCTTGGCTGCCGCCACCAGGTCGGCAGGCACCCCCTCTCGCGCCACCCGCGCGAGGATTGCGCGCACGTCGCGCTGCACCGCCGCCGGATCGGCGCCGGCCGCGTAGGTCACCGTCGTATAGCCCAGGCTCGCCTTCTTCAGCGGGTCGAAGTCGAACTCGGCCGAGAACGCCTTACCCTGCGGAACCAACTGATACAAGGCGCCGCGCTTGCTGCTCAGCACATCGGCGAGCACCTCACAGGCGGCGTAGTCGGAGCTGTCGAACCCGGGCATCCGGAACGCCACGACCTGCATGCCGTACGGCAGATCGCTCGGCATCCGGATCGACTCGGCCGAAACGGCAGGCAGGCGGATCGCCGGCCGTGCGGGCAGGGTCTTGCCCGGAATGTCGCCGAAGAGCTTGCGCACCATGGCCAGCGTGGCCGTCGGATCCACGTCGCCCGCGATTACCACGATCGCGTTGTTGGGCACGTACCAGCGATCGTAGAACTGCTTGAGCATCGCGCCGGTCGTCCGATCGAAAGACGGCCGGCTCCCCAGCGCATCGTTCTCATACGGCGTTCCTCCGAAAAACGCACGGCGTAGCTGCACATACATCCGGTAGGACGGTTGCGAAAGGTCCATCGCCACCTCCTGCTTGATCGCGCCGCGCTCCTTCTCCCACGACGCTTCGGTGTCGTCGACGCCGCGCATGCGCAACGCCTCGATGTGCAGTGCGATGTCGAGATCCTTCGCCGGGATGGTATAGAGGTACTGGGTCACCGACTGCTGCGTATCGGCGTTGAAGTCGCCGCCGAGGATGTTGCCGATGTCTGCGAGCTGGTCCGCCGATAGCCCGGGCGAGCCCCGGAACATCATGTGCTCCTGCGCATGGGCGGTTCCCGGGAATCCCGGAGGCGTCTCGTCCGCACCGACCAGATAATTGATCGAGGTCGACACCACCGGCGCCAAGGTGTTCCGCACGATGACGACACGCAGGCCGTTTTGCAGCGTCGCCCGCAGGACGTCTCCGGCCGCAACCGACCGGTCCGGGGCGGGCCACGCGGATTTCTCATGGGAACCATGCGCCGCCGTCGCCGCTCCAACCGGGGGCGATGCGACAGCCGCCGTCAGTAGAATGGCGAACGTGGCAGCGTGTTGCACTCGTTTACTCATATTTTTCCTCGACATCCATGATGAAAAACACCGAAAAGCTTCGTGCCACCGGCATTATCAGCGGAATTGCGTTATTCGTCGCGGCTGCCCTCTTCGCAACCGTGGGTTCCCACAAGCCGGTCGTCCCCCCCACGACACCGGCAACCGTCCCCATGCCCCTTGACCCAGCGGTCATCGCCCCGGCGGAACAACTGGAAAAAGCCTATGAAGCCGTTGCGGCGCACATCCGTCCCGCGGTCGTAAGCGTCTATTCGGAAAAGATGGTGACGGTTCCGGCGTTGCCGTTTCCGTTCGGCAACGACTTCTTCGGACAGTTCTTCGGGCAACAAGGTTCCCTGCAACCCTCCCGCCGCGTACCGCAGCACGGCCTGGGATCGGGCATGATCCTGGATCGGGCGGGCCACATCCTTACGAATTATCACGTCGTCGCGAACGTCGACCGGATCAAGGTACGACTCGCCGACAAGCGCAGCTTCCCCGCAAAGATCGTCGGCGCCGACCCCAAAGGCGACATCGCGATCATCGAACTCGAAGGGACGGTTCCGCGCGACCTGCCGACCGTGCAACTCGGCGACTCCGACGCCATGCGGGTCGGCCAGCTGGTGCTCGCCGTCGGCGCGCCGTTCGGACTCACCCAAACCGTGACACACGGCATCATCAGCGCGACCGGGCGCTCGGATGTCGGCATTTCCACCTATGAGGATTTCCTGCAGAC
>JAJYBQ010000095.1 GCA_021778935.1 Pseudomonadota bacterium
CCATGGCGATATCCAGGGCCATGGCATTGTCGAACGCCGGCTGGCCCGCGATATTGCGTGGCAACACCGACACATCGTCTTCCAGGTAGTAGCGGCGGCAAAGATCGACGACGACCTGCCCGGCGCGCACGAACAGCTGCTTGCGATCGACATGGGTAGCCAGCAGGCTGCCGTTACCCGGGAGCGCCAGTCCGAGCGCTTCGGTCAGGCAGTTCATCGAGTTGGCAGTGAACATTCCCGAGCAGGAACCGCACGTGGGACAGGCACTGCGTTCGTAATCCGCCACCTCTGCGTCGCTCGCCTTGGGGTCCGCGGCGATGATCATCGCGTCGATCAGGTCGAGCTTGTGCGCGGCAAGCCGCGTCGTGCCAGCCTCCATCGGACCGCCAGACACGAACACCGTGGGAATGTTCAGCCGCATCGCGGCCATCAGCATTCCCGGGGTGATCTTGTCGCAGTTCGAAATGCAGACCATGGCATCCGCACAGTGCGCATTGACCATGTACTCGACCGAATCGGCGATGATGTCCCGGCTCGGCAAGGAGTACAGCATGCCGTCGTGGCCCATCGCAATGCCGTCATCGATCGCGATGGTGTTGAATTCCTTGGCAACACCGCCGGCAGCTTCGATCGCGCGGGCAACCAACTGGCCCAGATCCTTCAGGTGGACATGGCCAGGAACGAACTGGGTGAACGAATTGGCGACCGCGATGATCGGCTTGTCGAAATCCGCATCGCGCATTCCGGTGGCGCGCCACAGCGAGCGAGCCCCCGCCATGTTGCGGCCGGAGGTGGAGGTCTTGGAACGATAGGCGGGCATAGGATCACTCTTCCCAAAGGTGGATCGATTTCCGAGATCAGTCTTTCGTTCGGATGCGGTCAGTTCACCGCCGCATAGGCGAGCCGAACATACATCGGCGCAAACGGCGCGGCCTGCGTCAGCGCCACCAGCCCTTCGCGCGTCAACTCCAGCAGCGCGATGAAGTGGACGACGACCACCGGCGTCCCTTTGGCCGGGTCGAACAGGTCCGAAAACTCGACGAACCGCGACGTCTGCAGGCGCCGCAAGATGATGCTCATATGCTCGCGCACGGACAACTCTTCCCGCGCGACGCGGTGGTGCGAATGCAGCTTCGATCGGCGCAGGATGTCGCGCCAGGCGCGCTGCAGATCCGCCATCTCGACATCCGGATGGCGCGGCGCGACCGTCTGCTCGATCGTCACCAACGCACGCAGGAAATCGCGCCCGATTCGCGGGTGCTCGTCCAGGTGCACGGCCGCCAGCTTGATGCGCTCATACTCAATCAGGCGACGGACGAGTTCGGCGCGTGGATCGTCCACCTCCTCGCCGGTGTCCGCCTTGCGCACCGGCAACAGCATTCGCGACTTGATCTCGATGAGCATCGCCGCCATCAGCAGATATTCGGCCGCCAGTTCCAGATTACGTGCCCGGATCTGCTCGACGTAGAGCAGATACTGCTCGGTCAGGCGCGCCATCGGGATGTCCAGCACGTTGAAATGCTGGCGACGGATCAGGTACAGGAGCAGATCGAGCGGTCCCTCGAAAGCCTCGAGAAATACCTCGAGGGCATCGGGCGGGATATATAAGTCCTGCGGCAGTTCGAACAACGGCTCGCCGTACAGGCGCGCGAACGCCATGCCGTCGACGACCTGCGGGTTGGTCGCGTCTACGGCCTCGTCCGGCGGCGGGTTTTCCAGCATGACGCCGATCACGGCGCCGACATCGGCGCTCGTGCCGGCGCCGGGCTTGGGGGGTGTTTCCTGGCTCATCGGGGGATAGACTCTCGTGCGTAATGGCGATCTTACCTTTCCCGGAATCCACCCTGCCCGGCCTGCGCAGCGAAATCCGCGCCGCCGCCCTCCGCCCGGAGGCCGAGTGCGTCGCCGAACTGCTGCGCCGCAACCCCCTGTCTGCCGCCCAGTCCGCAGCGGGGCGCGAACCCGCTCGGGCGCTGATCCTGGCCTTGCGCGCACAACGCAGCCATGCCCACGGTGTCGACGCCATGATGCGCGAATTTTCCCTATCCAGCCAGGAGGGCGTCGCGCTGCTGTGCCTCGCCGAGTCGCTGCTGCGCATCCCGGATGCCGCCACCGCCGACGCGCTGATCCGCGACAAACTCGCTCGCGGCGATTGGCGCGCGCACATCGGCCTCAGCCGCTCGGTCTTTCTCAACGCCGCCGCCTGGGGTCTACTGCTCACCGGCAAGCTTTCGGCCACCCACAGCGAAACCGGCCTGACCGCGGCCGTCACCCGGGCGATTGCGCGCGGAGGCGAGCCCCTGGTCCGCGCTGCAATTGACACCGCAATGCGCATGCTGGGCGAGCAATTCGTTCTGGGAAAGACGATCGAACAGGCCCTTGCACGGGCCCGCGCCGCCAGAGGGCGCGGCTACCGGCACTCGTACGACATGCTCGGCGAGGCGGCGCTCAGCGCCGCGGAGGCAACGCGCTATTTCGACGCCTATGCCGGCGCGATCGCCGCCGTCGCCGCCGCGGAACCCGTGGCCGACACCGCGGCCGCGGCGGCGCATCCGGCGGATCGGCTCCGCGGCCGCGCCAGCGTGTCGGTCAAGCTCTCGGCACTGCATCCCCGGTTTGAATCCCTTCAAGAAGACCGGGTCCGCGGCGAACTGCTGCCGCGGATCCGCGAGCTCTGCCGGCTGGCACGCAAGCACGGGCTTGCGCTCGATCTCGACGCCGAAGAATGCGAACGGCTGGAGCCGCTGCTCGACGTCATCGAGCAGCTGGCGTTCGATCCGGAACTCGGAGACTGGAACGGCCTCGGAGTTGCCGTGCAGGCCTACCAGAAGCGCGCCTTGCCGGTCATCGACTGGCTGGCGGCGCTAGCGCGGGAAAGCGGCCGGAACATCGGCGTACGCCTGGTCAAGGGCGCATACTGGGACCGCGAGATCAAGCGCGCACAGGTCGAAGGCCTGGCGGATTACCCGGTTTACACGCGCAAGGCGCACACCGATGCCGCCTACTTGGTGTGCGCGCAGCGCCTGCTGGATCGTGGCGACCATCTGTTCCCCCAATTTGCCACGCACAACGCGCTCACGCTGTGTCTGGTCCTGCAACTGACTGCGGCGGCGGGCATCGCCCCCGATTCCGGCCGGTTCGAGTTCCAATGCCTGCACGGCATGGGGGAGGCCCTCTACGACCGCGTGCTCGGCGCCAAGGCCGGGCCGGCACCATCCGGCCTCGCCTGCCGGATCTACGCTCCCGTGGGACGACACGAAACCCTGCTGCCCTACCTGGTCCGGCGGCTACTGGAAAACGGTGCCAACTCCTCCTTCGTCCGGCGGATCGTCGACGCCAGCGTGGAAATCGACCACCTGCTGGAGGATCCCTTCGTTACCGCCCGACGGTCCGAAGGCGCGCCCCACCCGGCGATTCCCCTGCCGGCGCACATCACCGCACCGCGGCGCAACGCGAGCGGCATCGACCTTCATGACCCCGCCGCGGCCGCGGCGCTCCGTACCGCCATCGACAATGCGGCAAAGCGAGGCGGGGTGCGCGATGTCGAGGCGATTCTTGCCCACCCTCCCGCCAAACCGATCGCCGAGACCCGCCCCGAGCCAACCGCCGCCGACGCGCCGGAGCGCCGGACGATCCGCAACCCCGCACGACACGGCGAAATCCTCGGAACAGTGCGGGAGGCGGACGCAGCCGAAATCGATGCCGCGTTCGCCGCCGCGGCGGACAGTACATGGCTCAAGGCCGAGCCCAACGAACGTGCGCTGGTCCTGGAGGCGGCGGCCGATGCCCTGGAGACCTGGCGGGATGAATTTCTCATGCTCGCGATCCGGGAGGCGGGGAAGACTCTGGGCGCAGCCGTCGCCGAGGTGCGCGAGGCGGTTGACGCCTGCCGCTACTGCGCCCAGCAGCTCCACAGCACCGACGCAGGCTCCATGGGTTCCCCGGTCGGCACGGTGGTTGCGATCTCGCCATGGAATTTCCCGCTGGCCATCTTCGTCGGACAGGTCGCCGCGGCGCTCGCGGCGGGCAACGCGGTTCTGGCAAAGCCGGCAGAACAGGCCCCGCTGATCGCCGCGCTGGCAGTGCAGTGCCTGCATGCCGCCGGGGTGCCGCGAAGCGCCCTCCAGTTGCTGCCCGGAGACGGCGCAGTCGGTGCGGCCATGGTGCGCGATGTACGGGTGCACGCGGTCCTGTTTACCGGCTCAACGGAGACGGCGCAGGACGTGGATCGCGCGGTCGCCACCCTGCCCGCCCACCGAGACCGGATTCTCATCGCCGAAACCGGGGGGTTGAACGCGATGATCGTCGACGCCAGCGCGCAGCCGGAACAGGTGGTCCTCGACGCATTGTGTTCGGCCTTCGACAGCGCGGGGCAACGCTGCTCCGCCCTGCGTATCCTGTGTCTTCAGGAGGAAATCGCCGACTCGATGATCGAAATGCTGCTCGGCGCCGCGGCCGAACTGCGGGTAGGCGATCCCATGACCCTCGCCACCGACATCGGTCCGGTGATCGACGCGTCCGCGCGCGCCGCGCTCGAAGCCCACCTCGCCGCATTCCCGGCCAACCGTGTCCTCGCGCGCATCCCGCTATCGCCGGAGTGCGAGGATGGGAGCTTCTTTGCGCCGGCGATCGTCGCGATCGAGTCCATCGACGAATTGACGCACGAGGCGTTCGGACCGATCCTGCATGTGCTGCGCTACCGACGCGCGGATCTGGGCGCCCTGGTCGAGGCGCTCAATGCCACCGGATATGCGCTGACCTGCGGCATCCAGAGCCGCGTCGACGAAACCGTGGCAACGATTGCCGCCGGTATCGAAGCCGGCAACGTCTACGCCAACCGCACCATGATCGGGGCCGCGATCGGAATGCAGCCGTTCGGCGGCCACGGGTTGTCCGGAACCGGTCCCAAGATGGGCGGACCGTGGATCATCCGGCGGTTACGGCGGGAAGCAGCCGCGCCGGTCGATGCGGCGAGCCCACAATCCTGCATTGCACGGTGGGGCGCGCATCGCGAATCGGGTGCCCCCGCCGCGCTGCACGACTTTCAGCACTGGCTGGCTACGGAAGGCCGCCACGAACTGGCGCAGATCTGCGCGGAATACGCCGCCTGCACGCCGATCGGCTGCCGCGTCGACCTTCCGGCGCCAACAGGAGAGCAAAATCTGCTGCGCTACCGTCCCCTGGGTCGCGTCCTTTGCCTCGGCTCCGGACATCGCCTGGCTGGCCGGGGCGTGCTGGCACAACTTGCGGCGGCGCTGGCCACCGACAATCGCGCGCTGCTCCTTGCGGATGCGCGCTCCCGGGCGGTGCTCTCGGGAATTCCCGCACCGGTCTGGATGAGCATCGATTGGGTGGAGGACTGGGGGCACGAGACGTTCGAGGCAGCCCTGTTCGAAGGCGACGACGAGCGGACTCACAACCTGCGCTGGCTGCTTGCCCGGCGTCCGGGCCGACGGATCGCGTTAGTGCGCCCGAGCGCCGAGGAGCGCTATGCGCTCGACCGCCTGGTGACGGAACAGACCGTCACCGTGAACACCGCCGCAGCCGGCGGAAACGCAGCCCTGATGAGCCTGTCCGGGGACGGAACGTAGCGCCGCGACCGACCCCCATCTGATGAATGCCCTTCATTTTCAATTCCTTTCCCATATTCCGACGTCCGGACTCGCCTTGCTGCATCGCCCCGATCCTCCGCTTCCGGATGGCGCGCTCGTGTCGTGCTTTGGAAATGTCGGCGCGAA
Organism: Pseudomonadota bacterium; assembly: GCA_021778935.1. The sequence continues at coordinate 5,739 of JAJYBQ010000095.1, forward strand.
AGGACGGCATCGTCTTCGGCCGGCGGGACGGGGTTGGGGCTCAATGAGGCGGGGATGAGGCTGGCACCGCGCAGGCGAGCGGCGGCTGCCACGAGATCCGGCGCGCGCGCACGACACCCAGCAACCTGCACGACGCAGTTCCGTTCCAATCACAACATGATATGTTTGGCCGTCATTGCCCGGAAAACCCATAAGGGAACGAGGTGAAAAACGGAGGAGAATGGCGCAACACGGCCGCGGCCACCCGGACCGTCCGCGGCCCTCCCCGGGAAATTCGGATTGCCGATCGCTGACGACAGTTCTTCCGTTCGTGCCGACAAATGGCTATGGGCCGCACGGTTCTTCAAGACGCGATCGCTCGCATCCCAGGCGATCGATCTGGGGCGCGTCCGCATCGCCGGCGAACGGATCAAGCCGGCACGTACCGTGAAAATCGGGGAACGGATGGAGATTCACGCGGGCGAACAGACCCTGCTGGTCGTCGTCCGCGCGCTGTCGGCCCAACGGGGCCCGGCGACCGCGGCGCGCGCGCTCTACGAGGAAACCGCGGAAAGCATCGCGCAGCGGGAGCGGATCCGGGCGCAGAACGCGTCCGATCCGGCGCGGTCACTCAAGGGCCGACCAACGAAACGCGACCGGCGGCGAATCGGACAAGTGCTTGGCGGATGACCAACGGCCGCCCGACGGCGCGGCGTGCCGCGCCTGCCGTCAATCGGCCGTGAAGAAGCCCTTCATCTTGTCCACGAAGGATTTCGTCTCGGGCGAATGCTTGGTCCCGCCTTCGTTGAGCGCGTCGTCGAATTCGCGCAGCAATTTCTTCTGCTTCTCCGTCAGGCGCACCGGCGTTTCCACGCGCACGTGACAGTAGAGATCACCGGGGTGGTGCGAACGCACGCCCTTGATGCCTTTGCCCCGCAGCCGAAACGTCTTGCCGCTTTGGGTTCCTTCCGGAAGGGTGATGCTGACATTGCCCTTGAGCGTTGCAAACTCGACATCGCCGCCCAGCGCGGCGGTCGCGAACGAAACCGGCACCTCGCAGTGGAGATCGTCGCCGTCGCGCTGAAAGACTCCATGGGGCTTGATCCGGATTTCGACATAGAGATCACCGGGCGGGCCGCCGTTCATCCCCGGCTCGCCCTTGCCGCTCAGGCGGATGCGCTGGCCCTCGTCGATCCCCGCCGGGATCGCGACCTCGAGCACCTTGTTGCGCTTGATCCGTCCTTCCCCGTGACACGACGCGCAAGGCTCCGCGATCACCTTGCCGCTGCCGTGGCAGGTGGGGCAGGCCTGCTGAATCGAGAAAAAACCCTGCGACATGCGCACCGCCCCCGATCCGTTGCAGGTCGTGCAGGTCTTGGGTTTGGTACCGGCCTTGGCGCCGGTACCGCCGCAGGTCTCGCAGGGATCCCAGGACGGCACGCGGATGTCGGTGGTGAAGCCGTTCACCGCCTGTTCGAGCGTGATCTCCATGTTGTAGCGCAGATCGGCCCCGCGGTACGCGTTGCCAGCCCGACCACCACCGCCACGGGCCGCGCCGCCGAAGATGTCGCCGAAGATGTCGCCGAACGCCTCGGCGAACCCGCCGTTGAATCCTGCACTGCCGGCACCGAAACCGCCCGCCGCGGCGTTGGGATCGACGCCAGCATGGCCGAAGCGATCATAGGCCTCGCGCTTCTGTGCATCGGAGAGCATTTCATAGGCTTCCTTGGCTTCCTTGAATTTCTCCTCGGACGCCTTGTCCCCCGGATTGCGGTCCGGGTGGTACTTCATCGCCATCTTGCGATAGGCCTTCTTGATTTCCTCATCGGATGCGTTCTTGGCGACGCCGAGAATTTCGTAGAAATCGCGTTTGGACATGGTGTTCGTTCAATTGTGGTGCCAAAAGGGAATCCCGGAATTGCAAAACCGGATACCGCCACACCGGGCAGGCATCCGGTCCGCGCGCGCCTCTGCGCTCGATATCGCCCCGATCGCAGGCAGACTCCACGTCCACCGCGATCGCGACCGATATATCAGCCGTTCCGCTTCACCTCCTTGAAATCGGCGTCGACGACGTCCTCGGCACCGGCCTTGTTGGCGCCATCGGGCGCAGCCCCGCCGCCGGCAGCGGCGGTCTGTTCCGCCCCACCCTGTGCCGGAGACTCGGCGTACATCTTTTCACCGAGCTTGTGCGACGCGGTCAACAGGGCCGCCGCCTTGGCATCGATCGCTTCCTTGTCGCTGCCCTTGAGCGCTTCTTCCAGTTCCCCGATCGCCGCCTGGATCTTGGCCTTTTCACCGTCATCCAGGCTCGCACCATGCTCGGCCAAGGCCTTGCTCACCTGGTGCATCGAAGATTCGGCGGAATTGCGCGCCTGCGCCAGTTCCAACCGCTTATGGTCTTCGGCGCGATTGAGCTCCGCGTCCTTGACCATGCGGTTGATCTCATCCTCGGTCAAGCCGGAATTCGCCTTGATCGTGATCTTGTTCTCCTTGCCGGTCGCCTTGTCGCGGGCACCCACGTGCAGAATGCCATTGGCGTCGATGTCGAAGGTGAGCTCGATCTGCGGCAGGCCGCGCGGTGCCGGGGGAATCCCCTCCAGGTTGAACTCGCCCAACAGCTTGTTGCCGGCCGCCATCTCGCGCTCGCCCTGGAACACCTTGATCGTGACCGCCGGCTGATTATCGTCGGCGGTCGAGAAGACCTGCGCGTGCTTGGTCGGAATCGTCGTGTTCTTCTGGATCATCTT
>JAJYBQ010000096.1 GCA_021778935.1 Pseudomonadota bacterium
TTGCGAGAGACCGTCCGGTCCTGTCGATCCTTGCGCCACCCCGACACCACGTCGATGTCCGGATCGCGCTCCAGCATGTCGATCAGCCGCGGGATCTCGATGGGATCGTTCTGCAGGTCGCCGTCGAGCGTGACGATGAAGTTGCCCCGGGCATGGTCGAAGCCCGCCTGCAGTGCCGTTGACTGGCCGTAATTTCGGATCAGCGCCAGGGGACGCAACCAGTCGCGCTCCGCCGCCAGGGACTGCAGGATCGTCCGCGTCCCGTCCTTCGAGCCGTCGTCGACGATCACCAGTTCGAACGACCGTCCGGTCGGAGCAAGCGCTGCACCGACCCGGCCCACGAGCTCGCGCACGTTTTCCGCCTCGTTGTAGACCGGAATTACCACCGATATTGCGATGCTCACGTTATCTCGTTGCGTACAATCGCCGGTTCGTTCAAGGGAGCCTTTCCAGGGGAGCATTCTATGCGACTGACCATGATCGGAACGGGATACGTCGGCCTGGTGACGGGGGCGTGCCTGGCCGATGTCGGCAACTCGGTGCTCTGCATCGACGTGGATCGGAACAAAGTCGACCGGCTCAACGCCGGGGAGATCCCCATCCACGAACCGGGACTGGACGCCGTCGTCGCCCGCAACCGCGCCGCCGGGCGGCTCGCGTTCTCGTGCCAGTACGACGAGGCCGTGCGCGATTGCGACCTCTTTTTCATCGCCGTCGGCACCCCCACCGACGAAGACGGCTCGGCGGACGTGCGCCACGTGGAAAGCGCCGCGCGCGAACTGGGACGCCGGCTTGCGCCTGCACCCGGCAGAAAGGTGGTGGTCGTCGTCAAGTCCACGGTCCCGGTCGGCACGCATCGGCTGGTGTCGAGCGCGATCCGCGAAGAATTGGCCGAGCGCGGCGTGGACATCGCCGTCACGGTCGCATCCAACCCCGAATTCCTCAAGGAGGGGGCGGCGGTGCCCGATTTCATGCACCCCGACCGCATCGTCATCGGCACCGAAGACGCGGATGCAATCACCGCGCTCACCGCGCTCTACGCGCCGTTCAACCGCAACCACGACCGGCTGATCGTGCTGGACCCGCACTCATCCGAAATGGCCAAATACGCCGCCAACGCGATGCTGGCCACCCGCATCTCGTTCATGAACGAGCTGGCTCGGCTGGCGGAAAAGCTGGGTGCCGACATCGAAAAGGTCCGCCACGCCATCGGCGCCGATCCGCGCATCGGCCCGAGCTTTCTCTATGCCGGCGCGGGCTACGGCGGCTCGTGCTTCCCCAAGGACGTGCGGGCGCTGCGGGCGATGGCGCGGGAGAACGTCGTCTCGGCGCGCCTGCTCTCGGCGGTGCACGAGGTCAACGAGGAACAGAAGCACGTACTCGGCACGAAGCTGCGCGCGGCGCTGGGCGGGGACCTGCGCGGCAAGGTGATCGCCGTCTGGGGGCTGGCATTCAAGCCGAACACCGACGACGTGCGCGAGGCGTCGAGCCTGGTGTTCATCCGCGACGCGATCGCGGCCGGCGCGACGATCCGTGCCTACGACCCGCAGGCCCAGTCCACGGCGCGTGCCGCTCTGGCCGAAGACGCGCGCAGGATCGTGTTCTGCGACAGCGCATCGGCGGCCTGCGACGGCGCCGATGCGCTGGCCGTGATCACCGAGTGGCTGGAGTTCCGCAGCCCGGACTTCGCGCAACTCGCGGCGCAACTGAAGGCGCGCCTGCTTGCCGACGGCCGCAACCTCTACGATCCCCGTGCCGTCGCCGCGGCGGGATTGCAATACGTCGGCATCGGGCGGGGTGAAGTTTGATGGTTTCCGGCGACGGCGCTCCCCCTCACCCTGCCCTCTCCCCCGAAGAGAGGGAGAGGGGAATTTCGTCAACGGGAGGCGGGCAAGGGACCGTGCTGGTCACCGGCTGCGCCGGATTCATCGGCGCGGCCGTCTGCGAGGCGCTGCTGGCGCGCGGCGAGCGCGTGCTGGGCATCGACAATTTCAACGCCTATTACGATCCCCGGCTCAAACGCGACCGGATCGAGCGGATCCGGCGCTCCCCGCACTTCCGGGAATCGGCCTTCGAACTGGCCGAACTCGACATCGCCGACCGCGCTGCCGTCGGGGCGCTGCTGGCCGCCCGTCGACCCGGACGCATCGTCCACCTCGCCGCCCAGGCGGGCGTGCGCTACTCCTTCGAGAACCCGCAAGCCTATGTCGACAGCAACCTGACGGGCTTCGTGACCCTGCTCGAGGCGGCACGGGCGGCGGGCAACGTCACCCATTTCGTCTACGCGTCCTCCTCCAGCGTCTACGGCGCCAACACCAAGCAGCCGTTTTCGATCGACGACCCGGTGAACCAGCCGATCAGCCTCTACGCGGCGACCAAGCGCGCCAACGAGTTGATCGCCCACGTCTATGCGGTGCAGTTCGGCCTGCGGCTCACCGGCCTGCGCTATTTCACCGTCTACGGCCCCTGGGGGCGGCCCGACATGGCGCCGCTCAAGTTCGCCCGGGCGATCTTCGCCGGCAGGCCCATCGAGGTCTACGGCCACGGCGACATGCGCCGGGACTTCACCTACATCGACGACATCGTCGACGGCACGCTCAAGGCCCTCGATGAAACCACCCGCTTCGGCGACGTCCCCCATCGGGTCTACAACCTCGGCAACAACCACCCCGAGGAACTCCTGCGGTTCATCGAAATCCTCGAACAGGCCGTCGGCAAGCCCGCCCAGCGCATCCTGCGCCCCATGCAGGCCGGCGACGTGCGCGCCACCGCTGCCGACATCGACGCGACCAGCCGGGACCTGGGATGGCGGCCGACGACCGGGATCGAAACCGGCCTGCCCAGGCTGGTGGCGTGGCTGCGGGAGTATGACGCGGCGCCCTGATGGGCCATTCGGTGTCGGAACCGTCGCCATCCTGCTGCTCGTCGCAGCAGCGTTGATCGCGGCATGAATGCCGGAGATTCCTACGGCGCTCAGGGGCGCCTACTTCGCCGCGTCCAAGGCCAGGTTCAGTTCCAGCACGTTGACCCGCGGCTCGCCGAATACGCCCCACTGCCGTCCCACGGTGCGGGCATCGACCAGCGCCTGCACCCGCTCCGCCGAGAGTCCGCGCGCGCGCGCCACCCGCGCCACCTGATAGTGGGCGGCTGCCGGACTGATGTCGGGATCCAGGCCGCTGGCCGACGCGGTCACGAGGTCGACCGGAATCGGCAACCCGTTTCCCGGGTCCGCCTGCCGCAAGGCGGCGATGCGCGCCTTGACGGCGTCGATCAGGGCCGGATTTTCAGGGCCCAGATTCGATCCGCCGGAGGCCACGCCGTTGTACGGCTGCGGGCTGGTCGCCGAGGGGCGGCCCCAGAAGTACTTCGGAGCATCGAAGTTCTGCCCGATCAGGGAGGAGCCGATCACCCTGCCGCCGCGCTCGATCAGGCTGCCGGCGGCCTGCCGGGGAAAGATCGCCTGCCCGACGCCGGTCACCGCCAGCGGATAAAACACGCCGGTAATGACCGAAAGCGCGAGAAACAGCGACAAGGAGGGGCGAATGAGGGTCTTCATGAGCAACTCCTGTTCAAGCGAGGCCCGCCACCGACAGCACCAGGTCGATGAACTTGATGCCGACGAACGGCACGACGAGGCCGCCCAGGCCGTACACCAGCAGGTTGCGCCGCAGGACCGTCGCGGCGCCCAGCGGGCGATAGCGGACGCCCTGGAGCGCGAGCGGGATGAGAAAGACGATGATCAGCGCATTGAAGATCACAGCCGACAGCACGGCGGAGGCCGGGGTCGCCAGATGCATGACATTGAGTGCCGAAAGTTGCGGATAGATGGTGACGAAGGCCGCAGGAATGATCGCGAAATACTTCGCGATGTCGTTGGCGATGCTGAAGGTGGTGAGCGCCCCGCGGGTCATCAGCATCTGCTTTCCGGTCTCGACGATCTCGATGAGCTTGGTGGGATTGGAATCCAGGTCCACCATGTTGCCCGCTTCCTTGGCCGCCTGGGTTCCGCTGTTCATGGCGACCGCGACGTCGGCCTGCGCCAAGGCCGGCGCGTCGTTGGTGCCGTCGCCGGTCATCGCCACCAGCTTCCCCTGCGCCTGATGTTCGCGGATCAGCGCGAGCTTCGCTTCGGGCGTGGCTTCGGCCAGGAAGTCGTCGACCCCGGCTTCGGCGGCAATGGCCGCCGCGGTCACACGATTGTCGCCGGTGATCATCACGGTCTTGATGCCCATGCGACGCAGTTCGGCAAAGCGTTCCTTGATCCCTCCCTTGACGATGTCCTTGAGTTCCACCACGCCGAGCGCACGCGCGCCGTCGGCGACGACCAGGGGCGTCGATCCACGGCGCGCGACGGTGTCGATCAATTGGTCGAGCGCCTGCGGAAAGGTCCCCCCCTGGGCATCCACCGACTTGCGGATCGCGTCCGCCGCGCCTTTGCGGATCGCGCGGCCAGCCAGGTCGACGCCGCTCATCCGCGTGTGCGCGGAAAACGGGACGAACTGCGCAGCCAGCGCGTGGATGTCGCGCTCGCGCAGCCGAAACCGCTCCTTGGCCAGCACGACGATGCTGCGGCCCTCGGGCGTTTCATCGGCCAGGGATGCCAGCTGCGCCGCATCGGCCAGTTCCGCCTCCCTCACCCCGGGAACCGGCAGGAATGCGGCCGCCGAGCGGTTGCCCAAGGTGATCGTGCCGGTCTTGTCGAGCAGCAGTACGTCGACGTCGCCCGCCGCTTCCACAGCCCGGCCCGACGTGGCAATCACGTTCGCCTGCATCATGCGGCTCATCCCCGCGACGCCGATCGCCGAAAGCAGTCCGGCGATGGTCGTGGGAATCAGGCAGACGAGCAACGCCACCAGGACCGTGATCGTCACCGGGGATCCGGCTCCGGATGCGATGACGCTGAACTTCGAATAGGGCAGCAGCGTCGCGGTGACTGCGAGGAACACGATGGTGAGCGCGACCAGCAGGATCGTGAGGGCGATCTCGTTTGGCGTCTTCTGGCGCTTGGCGCTCTCGACCATGGCGATCATGCGGTCGAGGAATGCCTCGCCGGGGTTGACCGTGACGCGCACGACGATCCAGTCGGAAAGCACGCGCGTACCACCGGTCACCGAGGAAAAGTCGCCGCCGGATTCGCGGATCACCGGCGCCGATTCTCCGGTGATCGCGCTTTCATCGACGGATGCCACGCCTTCGATCACCTCGCCGTCGGCGGGCACGACGTCCGCGGCCTCGACCAGCACCGTATCGCCGCGGCGAAGGGTGCTCGCCGACACCGCCTGCCAGGAAGCACCGTACCGCGGCTCACCGAGCTTCTTCGCCTGCGTGTCCCGCTTCACCCCGCGCAACGATGCGGCCTGGGCCTTGCTGCGGCCTTCGGCGAGCGCCTCGGCAAAATTGGCGAACAACACCGTGAACCAGAGCCATAGCGCGATCGAGAACGGGAACCCCGCATGTGATTCGCCATGGCCGCCCAGCGCCTGAACGGAAATCGCGGTGGTCAGAAAACACCCGACGTACACCACGAACATGACCGGGTTGCGCCACTGCACCCGGGGGTCGAGTTTGCGGAACGACTCAACGACCGCCGGGCCGATGAGTTCCCGGTCGAACAGGGAAAACGCTTTGCGAGTCATGAAAATCTCTCTCCTCTGCCCACCAGAGCGCAGAAATCGCTAGAACTTGTCGAGTCCCTCGACGGCGTACGTCGTCAGGGTCTTGCTCAACGCGGATCCGGACGCGACCGTGAATTACCCCCCGAAGACATGCCGTCCATGCCCAGCCGGCAGCATCAACTGCTCGACTACCGGCCCCAGCGCCAATGCCGGCACGTAGTTGAGTGCGCCGACCAGAACGACCGTGCCGATGAGCAACACGACGAACAGCGGGCCGTGCGTCGGCATGCTGCCGCCGGTGGTCGCAAGACGCTTTTTGGCAGCGAGCGAGCCCGCGATTCCCAACACCGGCACGATGACCGCGAAGCGGCCGAACCACATCGCGATCGCGGTAAGCAGGTTGTAAAAGGGTGTGTCGGCCGACAGGCCGGCGAACGCGCTGCCGTTGTTGTTCGCCGCGGACGTGAAGGCATAGAGAATTTCGCTGAAGCCATGCGGACCGGGGTTCGCGATTCCCGCGCGCCCGTCCGGACTCATGACTGCGATGGCGGTACAGGCGAGGGCCAGCATCGGGGTGGCGAGGATCGCAAGCGAGATCATCTTCATGTCGAAGGACTCGATTTTCTTTCCCAGGTACTCCGGCGTGCGGCCGATCATCAATCCGGCGATGAAGACGGCGGTAAGCGCAAAGACCAGCATCCCGTACAGGCCCGATCCCACGCCGCCGAACACCACTTCGCCCAGCATCATGTTCCAGAGGGAAACGAATCCACCCATCGGCATGAGCGAATCGTGCATGGTGTTGACCGCGCCGCAGGATGCGGCCGTGGTGACCGAGGCGAACAGTCCGGAGTCGGCAATTCCGAAGCGCGCTTCCTTGCCTTCCATGTTGCCACCGGCCTGCATCGTTCCGGCGGCCTGATCGACGCCGAGCGAGGCAAACGCGGGGTTGCCATGCTGCTCCGCGATGAGTACAACCACGGTGGAAATCACAAAGAGCACACTCATGGCGGTGAAGATCGCCCACCCCTGACGCCGGTCACCGACCATGCGCCCGAATGAAAAACACAGTGCGGCGGGGATCAGAAAGATCGACACCATCTGGACGAAGTCCGACAGCGGAGTCGGGTTCTCATAGGGATGGGCGGAGTTGGCGTTGAAGAAGCCGCCGCCGTTGGTGCCCAGCATCTTGATCGACTCCTGCGATGCGACAGGGCCCATCGGCAAGGTCTGCGTTGGCGTCTGCGCGCTCCCGTTCACCGGGTTGCCGTGCGCATCCTGGACCGGTTGGCCGGACGCGTCGAGCTTGGGTGTCTGATACGTGGTCACTTCGACCGTGCGGACATTCTTGTATGCGGAAAAATTCTGGATTACGCCCTGGCCGATCAGAAACACCGCGTAGAGGAACGAAATCGGCAGCAACACATAGAGCGTGACGCGCGTGAGGTCGACCCAGGCATTGCCGATCGTCGCGGCGCCGTGGCGCACGAACCCGCGGATGAGCGCGATTGCGACCGCGACGCCGGTGGCAGCCGAGAGGAAATTCTGCACGGCAAGTCCCAGCATCTGGGTGAGGTAGCTCATCGTGGTTTCGCCCGCGTATCCCTGCCAGTTGGTGTTGGTCACGAACGACACCGCGGTATTGAACGAGGAATCCGGGCTGACGGCGGTCAACGCCTGCGGATCGAGCGGAAGCACGGATTGCAGGCGCTGCAGCGCGTACACGGCCAGCACGCCGAATAGGCTGAAGAGCAGGATGGCCAGCGCATAGCGCTTCCAGTCCATTTCCTCTTCGGCATCGACGCCGCAAACACGATAGAGGGCCCGCTCGACGGGGCCGATCACCATGCGGGCCGCCGCCGCGGCACGCGAAGGACCGGCATCCAGGCAATCGGCGAGATAGGTTCCAAGCGGGTAGCTGACCGCGATCAGCACCGCACCGTATACGGCGAGCAGCGTCCAGGAATGCGCGGTCATCAAAGTTTCTCCGCGTCGATCAAGGCGATGACGAGATAGACGAACAAGCCAAGCGCCATGGCGGCGCCCACCCACTGCGTTGCGTTCATACCGTGCCCCTATTTCCGCTGTTGCAGGTGCGCGCAGCCGATGGTCAGAAGGCTCACCAGCGCAAAGAAGATCAGGATTGCGAATCCGTATGCAAAATCGGCCATCGCATCATTCCGTAAGGGTCTCGACCAACAGAATGCTACGGCGCAACGAATATCGATTTTCTATAAACGCACCGGGTGCCGCATAAAATCGGCGTAAAAGCCGCTACGGTGGCGGCGCGCCCTACAGCGCAAACCGGTATCCGATTCCCGCTTCCGTCAGGAGATGCGCCGGCCGGGCGGGGTCGGCCTCGAGCTTCCGGCGCAGGTGGCCCATGTAGATACGGACATAGTGGGCGTCCTCGACGCGGGATGGCCCCCACACGCTCTTGAGCAACTGCCGGTGGGTCAGCACGCAGTCGGGATGCGCGACGAGCACCGACAGCAGGCGAAACTCGATCGGCGTGAGGCGCAGGAGTTCCCCCTTGCGCCAGACGAGCCGCTTCGCGGGATCGATCCGGATTTCGCCGAACTCGACAACGGATTCGGGCCGCGGAACGCTGCGGAACCGGCGGCGCAACTGCGCGCGCACGCGGGCGAGCAACTCGCCGGCGCCGAACGGCTTGGTGAGGTAGTCGTCGGCGCCGGCGTCCAGCGCGGCGATCTTTTCGGCTTCCGCCGTGCGCGCCGAAAGTACGATGATCGGCACATCGGACCAGCTGCGCAGTTCGCGGATGACCTCGGTGCCGTCGAGATCGGGAAGGCCGAGGTCGAGCACCACGAGA
>JAJYBQ010000097.1 GCA_021778935.1 Pseudomonadota bacterium
GATGCCGGGCGGCGCGACGCGCTCGCGACGGAATTCGGCGTGACGACCACCGACACCCCCGACCGGGACCTCCTCGGCGCCGCGGTGCTCGTCCTGGCGGTCAAACCCGGGCAGATCCGCGAGGTCTGTGAAGCGCTCGATGCGCCTGCCGGCAACCGGCTCCTCGTTTCGATCGCGGCCGGCATCCCCAGCGCGTCGATCGCGCGCTGGGCTCGCACCGGGTCGGTCGTGCGGGCGATGCCCAACACGCCGGCGCTGATCGGCGAAGGAATCACCGGCGCGTTCGCGCGCGACGGCGTCGCGGCGCCGCAGCGCGATGCCGCGACGCGGATCCTGCAAGCCGTCGGGGATGCGGTCTGGTTTGCCGACGAAGCCATGCTCGACGCCGTGACCGCCATCTCGGGTAGCGGCCCGGCGTATGTGTTCTATTTTCTCGAAGCCGTGCAGGACGCCGCGCAGCGCATGGGGATGGACGCGGCGCAGGCCCGCCATTTCGCCACCCGAACTTTCACCGGCGCCGCCCGACTCGCCGCGGAATCGCCGGAGAGTCTGTCCACCCTGCGCGAGCGGGTCACCTCCAAAGGCGGCACGACCGCCGCCGCGCTCGCGCAGTTCGGGAAATCCGGCATCCACGAGGCGATCGTGGCGGGTGCGTTCGCGGCGCAGGCGCGGAGCCGGGAACTGGCACGGGAGCTCCCCGGCGGTTGACAATATTTGCCTAGGCAATTACATTCACTGCCTAGGCAAACATCGAGAGTCAGGCATGACGCAACCGGACGACCGTCGGCCGCTGCCCCCCGTGCGGCCCGGCTATTACCGCGGCGAGTCCTATCGCATCGAACAAAGCGTCGGCTTCCTGATGAAGCAGGTGGTCGAGATGCTGTCGCGCGCGATGGACGAGCGCATGGAGGAATACAGCCTCACCGATGCGCAATGGCGACCATTGCTCATGCTGCAGCGCCACGCCTCCGAAACGGCGACCGGACTGGCGCGCAACGTGGGCTGCGACGCCGGCGCCGTCACCCGGATGATCGACCGCCTCGAAGACAAAGGACTGGTGCGGCGGATGCGCAATGCGGACGACCGGCGCGTCCAGAACATCGAACTGACCGATGAGGGAAAACGTGCCGTTGCAGTGGTACCGTACGTGATCGCGGACGTGCTCAACGCCCATCTCGCGGACCTTTCCAACGCGGAAGTCGAGCAGCTCAAGGGTCTGCTCAAACGCATCCTCGGGCGCGGGCAACCATCCCATGACAGCCGATAAGCACATTCTGCAGTCGCCCCGCATGCGCGCGGCAGCAGCCCAAGCCAAGGCCTCCCGGGATCGCACGGACAGCAGGCCCGGCGGCGCGTGGGGCGCACACGTACGCCTTGTGTCCCCGCTTCTTCTCGCTGCGCTGCTGGTCGTCGGCGGCTGCGCGTCGACCCACGCCATCGCGCCGAAGGAAACCCTGCCGACGGCAGCGACCGTCGCCAAGCGGCTCGATCTGCGGCCGACCGCGCCCGCGTCCTTGCCCTCGGCGCGCTGGTGGACACGCTATGGCGACGCGCAGCTCAGCCACTGGATCGACCTCGGACTGGCGGACAACCCGGATCTGCACATCGCCCAGGCGCGCGTGGCGCAGGCGCGGGCGGAGATCGCCTCGGCCAACGCGGCGTCCGGACCGACGCTCTCCGTCGACGGCAACAGCATCGCGCAGCGCTTTTCCTCGACCGGGATCTTCCCGCCACCCTTCGGGGGCATGATCCATACCGTCAACACCCTGGGACTCGACTCGGCCTGGGATTTCGATTTTTCCGGCCACATCGCCGACCAGGTGGACGCCGCGCGCTGGCGCGCACAGGCCCAGGCGGCCCGGCGCGACCTGGCCCGCGTGGAGCTCGCCGCCGGCATCGCCCATGCCTACTTTGCGCTGGCTCGGGAGCAGGCGGCGCGACGCATCCTGGTGCGGACCGAGCAGGCGCGCCGGACGACCCTCGGGCTCGTCAAGCTGCGGTTGCATGCCGGTCTCGATACCCAGGTCCAACGGCACCTGGCCACGGTGCCGGTTCCGGTCATCCGCGAGGAGATCGAACAGGCCGATGAACGGATTGCCCTCGCGCGCCACGCGCTGGCAGTGCTGGCCGGCCAGGCGCCGCAGGCTGCCGATCATGTCGATGCGCGCCTGCCCGGTGGGCCGATACTGAATCCGCCCGCCGCACTCCCGCTCGACCTGCTCTCGCGGCGTCCCGACATTTCCGCGGCGCAGGCGCGGGCGCGCGCCGCGCTGCGCGACGTCGACGCAGCGCGGGCGGCGTTCTATCCGGACGTCAGCCTGAGCGCGCTGGTGGGCATCAACTCGATGACGACCCAGAGCTTTTTTGAATATGCCAGCCGCATCTGGCAGGTCGGCCCGGCGATCCACCTGCCGATCTTCGAAGGCGGAGCGCTGCGCGCAAACCTTCGGGCCAGCAGTGCGGACGCGGATGCCGCGATCGACGACTACAACGCCACCGTGCTCGGCGCCGCGCGGGAAGTCGCCGACACCCTGACATCGATCGGCTCGGTCCGCCAGCAACGCGAACAGCAAGCCCAGGCGACGAAGAACGCGCGCGCGGCATATGACCTCGCCCGCGTCCGCTTCCGTGCCGGTCTGGGCGATCGCCTCGCCGTGCTGACCGCGCAGGAAACCGTGCTCCGGCAACGCCGTGCCGCGCTGGATCTGCGGTCGCGTGCCGCCGCGCTCGACGTCACACTCGCCCTTGCGCTGGGCGGGGGCTATTAACGGTTCACCAATCGGGCCAATTCATGGGAACGGAAACTCCTGCATCCGCTGCGCCCCCCCCCGGTACGGCGCCCACCGCCCCGGCGGCGGCGTCATTGCGCCGGCCGGCGCTGCGCATCGCGTCGTCGGTCTTTCTCCTCGTGGCGATCGGCGCCGCCGCATACTGGTTTTTCATCGGGCGCAACTACGAGGACACCGATGACGCCTATGTGAACGGCCGCGTCATCACCATCACGCCGCAGGTCGCGGGCACGGTCGTGACCGTCGGCGCGGACACCAACGACACCGTCCGCGCCGGGCAACTGCTCGTCCGGCTCGATCCCGCGGACACCCGCGTTGCCCTGGCCGCACGGGAAGCGGAACTGGCCCAGGCGGTGCGGCATACACGGTCGCGCTTTGCCGAAAACGGCGCGCTGCGTGCCGAAGTTGCGTTGCGGACGGCCCAGCTTGCCCGTGCCCAGGACGATCTGCATCGCCGCAACGCCGTGCGCGGCACCGGCGCCATATCGCAGGAAGACCTGCGCCACGCCGAATTGGCGGTCGCCACCGCGCGCGCCGCGCTCGACAACGCCCGCGAGCAGTTGCGCGCCAACCTCGCATACACCCGGGGGACGCAGGTAAAGACGCACCCGGACGTGCTCGCCGCCGCCGCGCGGGTCCGTGCGGCCTATCTCGACCGGAAACGGGCGCGCATCCTCGCCCCGGTGGCCGGGCAGATCGCGCGGCGCAATGTTCAGGTGGGGCAGCGGCTCGGCCCGGGAACACCGATCCTGGCGCTCGTCCCGATGCGCAACCTCTGGGTCGACGCCAACTTCAAGGAAGTGCAGATCACGCGCATGCGCATCGGGCAGCCGGTGCGGCTGGTTGCCGATCTCTACGGTAGCCACGTGCGGTACCACGGGCGGATCATCGGCTTCGCCGCCGGCACCGGCGCAGCCTTCGCGTTGCTCCCGGCACAGAACGCCACCGGAAACTGGATCAAGGTCGTCCAGCGCGTGCCGGTGCGCATTGCCATCGACCCCGATGAACTGCGCGCGCATCCGCTGCGTGTCGGCCTTTCGATACGCGCAACCGTCGACGTGCGCGACGACCGTGGTCCGCTGATTTCTCTGCACAACCCGGCGGCCCCCGACGATCGCACCGACGTGTATGCCGGCGCACTCCGCGAAGCCGACGTACTGGTCGCGAAGATCATCACCGCAAACCTCGCTACCCGATGAGCCCCGCCGGCGGCGCCGCCTCCCCTGCCGGCGCGCACGCGGCGCCACCTCCGCCCCTTCAGGGAACCAAGCTCGCGGTAGGCACGATCGCGCTCTCGCTCGCAACCTTCATGAACGTACTCGATACGTCGATCGCCAACGTATCGATTCCGGCGATCGCCGGCGACACCGGGGTGAGCCCGGACGAAGGCACCTGGGTCATCACCTCGTTCGCGGTGTCGACCGCCATCTCGGTTCCGCTCACCGGCTGGCTGGCGCAGCGCTTCGGCCAGGTCCGCGTCTTCCTCGTGGCCACGCTCGCCTTCACGCTGGCTTCGTTTCTCTGCGGACTTGCTCCCAACCTCCAGGTGCTGATCGCATTCCGGATCTTGCAGGGCATGGTCGCGGGGCCGATGATCCCGATGTCCCAGGCGCTGCTGCTTTCGAGCTACCCGCCGGAGCGCGCCGGCTCGGCAATGGCAATGTGGGCCATGACCACGCTGGTCGCGCCGATCGTCGGGCCGCCGCTCGGGGGGTGGATCTCGGACAACCTGTCCTGGCCATGGATTTTCTATATCAACCTGCCGGTGGGCATCATCTCGGCCACGCTCACGGCCAGCATCTACCGCCACCGCGAATCGGTGATCCGCAAGCGGCCGATCGATTTCGTCGGGATCATCCTGCTCGTGCTGTGGGTCGGTTCGATGCAGATGATGCTCGACAATGGGCGTGAACTCGACTGGTTCGCGTCGCCCGTGATCATCGCCCTCTGCGCCGTCGCCGTCGTCTCCCTGGTGTTCTTTCTGATCTGGGAGCTGACGGAGGCGCACCCGATCGTCGACCTCGCGCTGTTCCGGATCCGCAACTTCGCGGTGGGCAGCACGACGCTGGCGCTGGCCTACGGACTGTTCTTCGGCAACGTGATCCTGATCCCGCTATGGCTGCAGCAGTACATGGGCTACACGGCAACGCAGGCGGGTCTCGCCCTCGCCCCGGTGGGCGTGCTGGCGCTGGCGCTGTCGCCCTGGGTCGGCCGCAACGTCAGCCGGTTCGATCCGCGCCTGCTGGCATCGATTTCCTTCCTCGTATTCGCGTACGTGATGTTGATGCGCTCGTGGTTCTCGACCGATGCGGATTGGGGCACCATCATCCTGCCGGCCGTGATCCAGGGCATCGCGGTTTCCTTCATGTTCATCCCGACGACGACCATCCTGCTCTCGGGGCTGCCGCCCGAACGCATTCCGGCGGCGACCGGCTTGTCGAATTTCTTCCGGATCAGCGCGGGCGCGTTCGGCACCTCGATCACCACGACCTGGTGGGATGATCGCGCCCGCCTCCACCACGCCCGCCTTACCGAGGGAATCTCCGACTTCAGCACGTCGACGAACATGGCGGTCGGGCCGTTGCACGCCGCCGGATTCACCAAAACCCAGGCGCTCGGCATCATCGACCGGATGATCGACGTGCAGTCCTATACGCTGGGGGCCGACGAACTGTTCTACGGCGCGGCCGCGGCCTTCGTGATGCTGGTGGGAATCGTCTGGCTGGCGAAGCGGGGATCCATCGCGGCGAACGTGACGGTGCGCGACGGCCACTGATCCGCGTTCCCCCGTCTCCGGCCTGCGGAGATCCGGCCTGCATGCCCGGATGACCGCCGCGGCCCGCGATCACCCCCTCTCCCGCCCCTGCGGGAGAGGGCGGGGGTGAGGGTCACCCCACGCAGGAGACCGGATCCGCCGCGATGCTCAGGAAAGCATCGGCGCCACCAGCCGGTACCCCAGGCCGCGCTGGGTCTGGATCGTGGACGAACCGAGCTTGCGCCGCAGGTGGTGGACGTAGACCTCGATGGTGTTGCTGTCGGCGCCGCAGTCCCAGCCATAGAGCGCCGACTCGATCTGCGCCCGCGAAACGATGGCGCCGGGGCGCCGCGCCAGAGCCATGAGCACGGTGAACTCGCGCGCCGACAGATCGATGGGTTCGTCGCACAGCGTCACCAGACGGGCGGTCGTGTCGATCGCCAGCGCGCCCAGCACCTTGCGCTCGTCGACCGGCCCGTGCATACGCCGGCGGATCGCGCGCAGCCGCGCCGCGATCTCGTCGCATGCCACCGGCTTGACCAGATAATCGTCGGCGCCGGCATCGAGGCCGTGCACCCGGTCGGCGACGTGCTCGCGCTCGCTCATGATCAGCACCGGGGTCTTGACGCGCCGGTTGCGGGCGCTGCGAATGAGGTCGATGCCGTTGCCGTCGGGCAGATCGACGTCGGTGATCACTGCCTCGTACGGATCGGCGTGCTCGCCGCGCGAGAACCAGGCCGCGCGCGCATCCGCAGCGGTACGCACCCAGTCGACATCCTTGTGGGAAAACTGCTGGAGTCCGGTTTTCAGGGACCGGCCCAGGGCCACGTCGTCTTCGATGAGTAGCAATCGCATGATCGGTTAATTCTCCGAATTGATCAGAGTGATGATTTGCGCCTTCCCGGCGCTGTCGTATTGGACGGCGACGTTCGCCCCGGTCACGAACCAGGGCGGGACGGCGCCCGTAGTAAAGGAACCGTTATTCCAGAACTGGGTCCCGGTGCCCGGGGTGAGGTCGACGGTCAGCGGCACGTCGTGCACCGTGAACGTGTCGGCGCTGCCATTCCAGTTCTCCGCCTCGCCGCTGGTTCCCAGAACCGCGGACCCGAGGAAGGTCACGCTGTTGACTGTCAGCGTACCGTTGGCATACGTTCCCTCGACCTCGACCGCCGCCGCAGGCGTGGCCAGCAGGTTCGATGCGCTGCCGTTGACGTAGAACGCATTCGACGTCAGGGTCACGTTCATGGTGGTCACGCCGGAGGGATACGTCGTCCCGCTGCCCGCGTTCAGGACGAAGGTTCCGCCCGTGGCGCTGTAGTTCGTCACCGTACCCAGATAGTCGACGGTCGCGCCGGCCGGCGGCACCGCCGAGGCGGTGGTCACGCCCGAGACGATCACTTCGTCGCCTTGGCCGACACCGCCCGCCACGCCGCCGGGATTGCCCACAAGCTCGACGTAGACACCGTTGCCGAGCGGCGGCGTCGCGGGGACCGGAACACCGGAAGGAATGTTCACCAGTACGCCCCGCACCAGGAAGTTGCTGTTGCTCACGTACCCCGTGATCGTGCCTTTGAGGCTGACCCGGGCCGGCGTCGCGCTGTAGGCCTGGACCGCCGTCGCATGCAGGATCCCCGTCGAATCGGGTTGCCCGGTCACCACATACGCCCCGGGCACCCAGCTCGAGAGTCCGCTGCCGCTCAACAGTCCGCTCGCACTCAGGTCGACCGGAATCCCGTCGACCGCATACCCGGTCGTGCCACCGCGTACCAGTACCAGCAAGCCCTCGACCTGCACCGTGGCGTTCACTCCGACGAGGCTGTGGATCCGCAGCGTCGCGGCGGTGAGCATGCCGCCGCCTACGGGCTGGGTACCGGACACATTCACCACCTGCCCGTCGGCCACCGTGACGCCGGTCGTGAGCAGCGCCGTTGCCGACGTGAGTTGCACGGTGGTGCCATCGATCGTGAAGGTCTGGCCGGAGGCACCCGAACGCAGGTTGGACACGATGCCGGTGATCTGGCCCGCCATGGTGGCCGCACCCGCCAGCGGTGCCGGCAACTGCACGATGCGCGTGGCCTGGATGTAGCCGTTGCCGTTCGCATCGATGCCGAACAGGCCGTGCACCTCGACCGGCATGTTCGTCGCCAGGTCGGCGAACCGGGTCAGGCCGACGTAGAACGTGATCGGCCCCCTGGTCGCATCGAAGTTCGTCACCACCGTCACCCCGTTGACGGTGAACGTGCCGGTGCCGTCCGGGTTGGGGGACGAAATCGTCTGCGCGGTGCCGATCAGCGAAGGCTCGATGGTCATCGCCACCGCGCTGCCGCCGTTGGTCTCCACGCGCATCCGGTCGCCGAGCCCCACCGCCGCGGCGGCCACCTGGGACTGGGACGCGTCGCTGTTCTGGTAGTACTTGGGCGTCTCGCTGTCGTACTCCTGGCCGTCGACCCCGACGCTGCCGAAGGCAACCACGGTGCCGATCGTCAGGCCGGTGCCGCCCGTGCCGACGCCCCCTCCCAGCGCCGCCAGTGCGGCGGCGCCGCCGCCGCAGGAACTCAGGGTTGCCGCAGCGAGGAGCGGCAGAACCGCCGCCACCAGCCATGCCGCCGGTCTTCGCACCCAGGCCAGGAGGAAATTCGGGGTCGTCGCCATGAGACCGTCCTATTCTTTCTTCAACGTATCGGGCTTCGCTTCGGGAACCCGCGCCTCCGCGCCCGGTCCCGCCGCCTCCGCCCCCTGTGACCAGTAGTACGCGCCGAAGCGCGCGCGATGGGTGGCGTCGCCGCGCCCCTGGTCGGCCTCGTAGCGCCGCAGGGCCTCGGCGATCATTTCGCCGCGCGCCTGTCCCCAGAGCTTGCGTGCCAGCTC
>JAJYBQ010000098.1 GCA_021778935.1 Pseudomonadota bacterium
GTCGCCGTGCATGCCGATGTCGACCTTGCGCTGGGCATAGACGTCGACCGTGTCGTTGGCCTGGATCGGCCAGGGCATGCGCCAGTGCAATCCCGGACCGACGGTCCCGACGAAGCGCCCGAAGGTGGAGACCACCGCCACCTGTCCGGCCTGGACCGTATAGATGCCCGTTCCCATCCAGATCAGGAACAGCGCCGCCGCGACGGCGCCGATGCCGAGCCACGCCTGACGCGGACTCGGGCCCTCTCCGCCGCCGGTGCCGGTGCCGCCGCCATTGCGATTCGCCCCCCCCGGGTTCCCGCTGAACAAGCCGGAAAGGCGGCGATTGAAGTCGCGCCACAGCTCGTCGAGATCGGGAGGGCCGTCGGGATTCTTGCCGGGATCGTTCCAGGACAGGAAGCGCCCCCGCTCCGCCGGACTCCGTGCACCGCACACGACGGACCACCCCCGATCCGGCAACGGACTAGGCGGCATCGGGGAATGCGTCGGGTGCGTCATGAAAGGAATATGCGGTCGTCTCGGCTGGATCGGAAATGCGAGCGGTCCGGACGGCTTCCTCCTCCATCCGCTCCGCGATCGCCTCGCGCAGAAGACCGAGGCCATCGCCGGTCCGCGCGCTCAGCCAAACCGCGCCGATCCTACCACAGGCATCGCGATCCACCCCGGCTGCGCGGTCGACGCGATCGATCTTGTTGTGCACGATCAGCCGCGGCACCGCGTCCGCGCCGATCTCCGCCAGCACCTCGTCGACGTTGCGCATCTGGTCGGCCCGCGCCGGGCCGGCCGCATCGACGACGTGGAGCAGCAGGTCGGCATGCACCGCCTCATCGAGCGTGGCGCGGAACGCGGCGACCAGGGTGTGCGGCAGTGCGCGCACGAAGCCCACCGTGTCCGAGAGCACGATCGATTTCCCCTCGGCGATATGGCAGCGGCGCGACGTGGTGTCGAGGGTTGCGAACAGCTGGTCGGCACAATAGGCGCGCGCCTGCGTGAGGGCGTTGAAAAGCGTCGACTTGCCGGCGTTGGTGTAGCCGACCAGCGACACGCGGAACACGCCGCCGCGTTCGCGCGCACGGCGCTGGGTGCCGCGCTGGCGCTCGAGCGTGCGCAGCTTGTCGCGCAACTGCTTCACACGCACGCCGATCATGCGGCGATCGAGTTCGATCTGCTTCTCGCCGGGCCCGCCGCGCAGGCCGATCCCGCCGCGTTGCCGCTCGAGGTGGGTCCAGCCGCGCACGAGGCGCGTCGACAGGTATTCGAGCTGCGCCAGTTCGACCTGCAGCTTCCCTTCGCGGCTTTGCGCACGCCGCGCGAAGATGTCGAGAATGAGGCCGGTACGATCGAGCACGGCGACGCCGAGTTCGCGTTCGAGGTTGCGCTGCTGCACCGGCGAGAGTTGCGCATCGATCAGCACCGCGTCGACCGGCCCGACCGCGGCGATTTCGTCGCGCAGGGCGTCGACCTTGCCCGAACCGAGGTAATACGCGGGATCCGGACGGTCGCGGCGCGCCCGCATGGTTCCCGCCACGGTCATGCCGCTGCTTTCGGTCAACAGGCCAAACTCTTCGAGCGCATCGTCATCGCACGCTGCGCCCTGCAAGGCCACCTGCACGAGAAACGCCCGGGGCATGGCCGGCCCCGCGCCGGAAGAGGAACCGGTACTCAGGCGTCGGACTCCGTATTGAGATTCACCGGGCGCGCCGGGACCACGGTGGACACCGCATGCTTGTAGACCATCTGCGTGACGGTATTGCGCAGCAGAACCACGTATTGATCGAAGGATTCGATCTGCCCCTGCAACTTGATTCCGTTGACGAGGTAAATCGACACCGGCACGTGTTCCTTGCGCAGCGCGTTCAGGAACGGGTCTTGTAGTAGTTGCCCTTTACTGCTCATGTTGACTCCCGTCGGGTGGAGATCTTCGATGACGGAGTGTACTCGCACCGAGGTGCGGACACTTGCAGCACCTTAAGGAATGTACTGGAAAACCGCATGTGGTGCCAGGATAGGCCGGCCGGCGGACCGATCGCTCGGCATGTTCCGCCGCACCGACATTGCTCCGATTGCACGCAGTGAGGTCCGCCGCCCTACTCGCTCCGTACATACGGGTTGCGATTCGAGCGGAACTCGATCCGCAACGGCGTGCCCTGCAGATCGAATTCCTTGCGAAACCAGCCCTCGAGGTAACGCCGGTAGCTTTCCTGCACCCGGGACAAGGCATTGCCGTGAATCAGGATCAACGGGGGATTGGTCCCCCCCTGATGCGCGTAGCGCATCTTCGGTCGCGAGTAGCCCGAACGAGCGGGCTCCTGCCGGGTCACGGCCGCCTGCAGCGCCCGCGTCAGCTTCGGCGTCGACAACTTGGCGAACGCGGCACGCTGGGCGCGGACCACCGATTTCATCAGCGCCCCCAGGCCCCGGCCCCGCAATGCCGAGATCTCATGCACCGACGCCCAATCGAGAAAATGGAGCTTGCGCGTCATTTCGCGATGGATGCGCTCCCGCTGATAGGCATCGAGATCGTCCCACTTGTTGATCGCGATCACCAGGGCGCGCCCGCGATCGAGGATGTACCCCGCGATATGCGCGTCCTGCTCGGCGATCTCGGACGCGGCATCGAGCACCAGCACCGCGACGTTGGCCTGGTCGATGGCCTGCAGGGTCTTCACGACCGAGAATTTCTCGATCGACTCGAAGACCTTGCCCTTGCGGCGCAGGCCCGCCGTGTCGATGAGCACGAACGGCTCACCGCCGTATTCGAATTCGACCTCGATCGCGTCGCGCGTCGTCCCCGGGGCATCGAACGCGATCATCCGCTGTTCGCCCAGAAGCGCGTTGATCAGCGTCGACTTGCCGACGTTGGGGCGGCCCACCACGGCGACGCGGGTGCGTCCGCCGGGGCCGTGCGATGCACCCGCTTCCGCCGCAGATGCAGTCGCATCGGGCTCGGCGCCTTCCTCCGCCTCGCCCGGACGGACAGCATCGCCCTCCCCGGCTTCGGGTTCGGCGGCGGCGCGCACATAGGGACCCAGCGCATCGTCGAGCAAGGCGGCGATGCCGTCGCCGTGCGCGGCCGAGATCCGGTACGGGTCGCCCAGCCCCAGTTCGAAGAATTCGGCAACCGCGGTTTCCGGCAACCCCTCCGCCTTGTTGACCGCAAGCAGGATGCGCCGCCCGCTCGTACGCAGGCGATCGGCGATGCGCCGGTCATGGGGGGTCAGGCCGCTGCGCGCATCGAGCACGAAGAGCAGGACGTCGCTTTCCGCGATCGCCTGCTCGGCCTGGCGGTTGACGGCGTCCTGGATGCCGCCCCGGTCCGAGGGATCGAACCCGCCGGTATCGATGACGATGCTCGGCACCGGTCCCACACGGCCCTCGCCGTACTGGCGGTCGCGCGTAAGCCCCGGCATGTCGGCGACCAGCGCCGCCCGCGAGCGGGTGAGGCGGTTGAAGAGGGTCGATTTGCCGACGTTGGGGCGGCCGACCAGGGTAACCACAGGTTTCATATCGTCGCGCCTCTCCCCCGCACCCCGCCCCCTCTCGTGCCGGGATCGGGAAGAAACTCAGCGAGGGTTCAAAAGGGAAAGTTTTCCGGCCACCGTCTGGATGATGATGCCGTCGTTCCAGATCTGCGGGGTGCTGGCGAGCGGCGAACCGGCATCGAAGCGCCCGACGATCCGGCCGTCATCGAGACGCAGGAAATGCACCTCGCCGGCAAAATCGCCGACCGCCGCCCAGTGCCCGACGATCGCCGGCGTCGTGAGTCCGCGATACGACAGCGTACCGTTATGCCAGATTCCTGCGCCGGCATCCCGGGAAAATGCGTCGACGTCGCCGTTCTCCCGCACGCCGATCACCATGTCCGCATCCATCGCGACCCCGGCGCCGGCATCGTAATTCCGCGCCCAGCGCAACTCGCCGGTATAGGTGTCGAAACAGCTGATCCGGCCCTGATACGACTCGGCGCAGGCATCGGCGCCGTCGACCCCCGGCATGCCCAATACGTCGTTCAGGCGCTCGACCTCCGTCACCCCTTTGGGCTCGGACACCGCGGCCTCCCAGCGCGGCGCGCCGTTGGCGAGCGCGACCGCGACCAGTTGCCCGCGCGGAAAACCGATGACCGCGAGGTCTCCCGACAACGCGATCTCCGATTCCCCCCGCAGCGACAGCGGCGGCGGCGTCTTGCGGAACGACCAGAGCCGGTTGCCGCTGTCCTCGTCATAGGCCGAGACGCGCTGATCGATGGTGCGAACGACGACCATCGAGTGCGCGACCAGGGGCGGTGTCACCGCGACGCTGGTCGCGTCGTCCGACTTCCACCGGAACTTCCCGGCCGCGTCGTAGAGGCGCAAGCCGCCGCGTTGCACGACCACCGCTTCGCTGATGCCGTCGCAGCCGACCCCGGCCGCGATGCCGCCCGGAACCCGCACGCGCCAGACCGTCTTGCCGGTCGTAGGGTCGACGCGCACCAGATCCCCGTCCGCCGAGGCGGCATAGACCGACTGCGCCAACACGCACGGACGTAGATAGGCGGCGCCGGCACTGCCGACGTCGACCGTCCAGGTCTGGTGAATCGCGATCGGATGGGCAATCGCGATGAGCTTCGCCGGCTTCGGGCCTTTGTCCGAGGAGCAGGCCGCCAGCGCCAGCGCGCCGAGCAGAAGACCGGCGAGGCGCGCCCCCCGCGCCACCGCGTCAACCGGCCGCCGGGATCGCATCGAGCTTCGCCTGAATCAGCGACCGCAACGGATTCTGCGACCCCGCTGCGAGCAGGGCCTCCTGATACGCGGTGCGCGCCGCCGTCGGCTTCCCTTGTGCAAACAGGATGTCGCCGCGACGGTCGGCATAGTCCGCCTC
Source organism: Pseudomonadota bacterium (assembly GCA_021778935.1). Next base: position 4,858 of record JAJYBQ010000098.1, read on the forward strand.
GAATCCCGGAGGCGGCGACTGCAGCAGCGCCAAGGCGGCATCGTAGGACTTCTGGTCGAGCAGTACGCCGGCCAGCCGCACGCGGGCCACCGCCGCCAGTTCCGGGAACTGCGATTTGCCCGCGACCCATTGCAGCTGCGCCTTGGCAGAGGTGAAGTCGCCGACGGTCAGATTGGCCTTCGCCTGCTGCAGCGCGGCCAGCGCCGCATAGATGCTGCCGCCCTGGCGCTGCACCAGCGACCCGGCGATGTCGCGGGCGCGGGTGGCGTCATCGCGCGCAACCGCCGCCTCGTACTGGTCGTAGAGCGCGCTGGCCGCCTCGGCACCATGCTGCGTGTACCAGCGCCAGCCCCAGTTGCCGGCGGCGATCAGCGCCGCCGCCAGCAGCACGCCAACCAGCCAGTTGCCGTACTTATCGAACCAGTCCTTGATCTCGTTGATGTTCTCGGTTTCTTCCAGCGTCAGCGCCATATCCGTCATTCCCTTCCCTGTCTTGCATCCCGCAGCGCCAGCGCCAATCGCGCCGGCAGATCGGCAACCGGCACCTGGGTCTGTTGCCCGAACGGCACCGCATCGGATGGCCCATCCCCAGGCGCGCGCAGCGCCTTGACCGAGGCCGCTCCCTGCGCCCACTCCTGCGCGCCGACGATCACCGCATACTCCGCCCCGCTGGCGTCGGCACGTTTCATCTGCGCCTTCAAGCCGGCCTCGCCCGGGTGGAGGATCGCCCGCAGGCCGGCATCGCGCAGCCGCTCGGCGAGCCGGACCGCGGCAACGAAGGTCGCCCCGCCCTGATGCGCGACGTAGACGTCGCACGCCACCTCGGCGTCGTCGGGTTCCGGCAGGAGTTCGAGCACGCGCTCGACGCCGATCGAGAATCCGCAGGCCGGCGTCGGCTTGCCGCCCAACAGCTCGAACAGGCCGTCATAGCGGCCGCCGCCGCAGATCGTGCCCTGCGCGCCCAGCCGGTCGGTGACCCACTCGAACACCGTGAGATTGTAATAGTCCATCCCGCGCACGAGGCGCGGATTGACCTCGAACGCCACGCCCTCCTCCCGCAGCAGCTGCTGCACGCGCTCGAAATGCCCCAGCGACTCGGTGCCGAGGTAGTCGAGCAGGCGCGGCGCGCCCTCGAGACAGTGCTGGGTGGCGGCGTGCTTCGAATCGAGCACGCGCAAGGGATTGGTCTCGACCCGGCGCTGGGCGTCGGGATCGAGTTCGTCCCGGTGCGCGAGCAGATAGGCGATCAGATCCTGGCGATGCCGCAGACGCTCGGGCGTCTGGCCCAGCGTGTTGATCTGCAGGCGCACCGGGCCGATCCCCAGCGCCGCCCACAGGCGACGCAGCAGCAGCATCTGTTCGACCTCGATCTCCGGTCCGGAGAACCCCAGGGCTTCGGCTCCGGCCTGGAAAAACTCGCGGTAGCGGCCGCGCTGCGGCCGTTCGTGCCGGTACATCGGGCCGTAATACCAGAGGCGCGCCGGGCCTTCATAGAGCAGGCTGTGTTCGATCGCGGCGCGGACCACACCGGCGGTGTTTTCCGGCCGCAGCGTCAGGGATTCGCCGTTGAGCGAATCGACGAAGGTGTACATCTCCTTCTCGACGATGTCGGTGACCTCGCCCAGGCCGCGACGGAACACCGCCGTCGGCTCGACCACCGGCGTGCGGATCTGCCGATAGCCGTAGCCCTGCAGGGCGGCGATGGCGGCGCGCTCGAACCGCTGCAGCTTCGCCGCCGCGGCGGGCAGCAGATCGTTCATGCCGCGGACGGCATGGATTTTCGGGTGCGACATGGACAAGTGTTATGCGTAGTGCGTACGGATGTATTCGTCGACCAATGCGTGGAACTGCTCCGCAATGTCGTCGCCCTTGAGCGTCATGGCGTGCTTGCCGTCGATATACACCGGCGCGACCGGCGACTCGCCGGTGCCGGGCAGGCTGATGCCGATGTCGGCGTGCCGGCTTTCCCCCGGACCGTTGACCACGCAGCCCATCACCGCGACGTTCATCCGCTCGACCCCCGGATATTGCGCACGCCACACCGGCATCTGTGCGCGCAGGTAATCCTGGATCTTCTCCGCCAGTTCCTGGAACACCGTGCTCGTCGTGCGGCCGCAGCCCGGACAGGCCGTGACCATCGGGGCGAAGGCGCGCAGGCCCAACGACTGCAGGATCTCCTGGGCGACGATCACTTCGCGCGTGCGCGATTCCCCGGGCTGCGGCGTGAGCGACACCCGGATGGTGTCGCCGATCCCCTCCAGCAGCAGCGGCGCCAGGGCTGCGGTCGATGCCACGATGCCCTTGCTGCCCAGCCCCGCCTCGGTCAGCCCGAGGTGCAGCGGATGATCGCAGCGGGACGCGAGCTCGCGATAGACCGCGATCAACTCCTGGACCACGCTCACCTTCGCCGAAAGGCAGATGCGATCCGGAGACAATCCCAGCGCCACCGCACGCTGCGCGCTCTCGACCGCCGAGCGCACCAGCGCCTCGCGCACGATGGTCCCGGTGTCGCGCGGCTGCTCCGCCGCCGCGTTCTCGTCCATCAGCCGGGCGAGCAGATCCTGGTCGAGGCTGCCCCAATTGACGCCGATCCGCACCGGCTTGTCATGGCGGCACGCCATTTCGATCAGGCTGGCGAAGTTGTCTTCGCGGCGGGCACCGGTGCCGACGTTACCGGGATTGATCCGGTACTTGGACAGCGCCTGGCCGCATTCCGGCACCTGCGCGAGCAGGCGATGGCCGTTGAAATGGAAATCGCCGATGAGCGGCACGGCGCAGCCTGCCGCATCGAGCCGCTCGCGGATCGCCGGCACCGCCCGCGCCGCCTCGACGGTATTGACGGTCACGCGCACCAGTTCGGACCCGGCATCGGCCAACTCGCGCACCTGGGCCACGGTCCCGGCGACGTCGGCGGTATCGGTATTGGTCATCGACTGCACGACGACCGGGGCAGCGCCGCCCACGACCACCCGGTGCGCACCCCAGCGCACCTCGACGGCACGCGTCGGACGGCGCGATGCCGGAACCTCGGGCGCAGGCGGGTTCTGTTCGGGAAGAATGGGAATCACGGACACGAGTTCACTCCAAAGTCAGACGGGCCACGTCGGTCTCACCGGCATGGGCCCGCAGATCCACCGCATGACCGCGGAATTCCGCCACCACCGCCGACGCCTTGCCGACGATGAGATGCAGCGGCGCGGTGCCGCTGACGGTCTGTACGCTGCCGCCGGGAACGATCTGCGACAACAAGGTCCGGCCGCTCGAATCGCTCACGTCGATCCACACGTTGGCCGTCGTCCGCAGGGTCAGCACGCCGGAATCCTGCCTCGCGGCCGCGGCGGCCGATGCCATCGCCGCGCCCGCCGCGCCGGCTGCCGCCGCGTTCGCGGAGGACGGCACGGCTGCGGGTGCCGATGCCGGGACCGGAGAAGCAAGCGGGGCCGCCGGGCGATCGACCCGCGCCGGCATCGGTTCGGCCGCAACCGGCGCGGCAGCGGTCGGGACGGGAGCCGGCGCCGTAGCCGCGATGCCCCA
>JAJYBQ010000099.1 GCA_021778935.1 Pseudomonadota bacterium
ATCGAAATCGTCGTTCGGTCCGTAGGCGCTGTTGGGAATCACGGGAATGAATCGCTGCTCGCCCAATTGCCGGTTGTACGCGAGGCACAGAAAGACGCCCGCAAGCTTCGAGATCGCGTAGGGAAGGCTGGTCGGCTCCGGCTTGCCGGACAACAGCGCGTCCTCGGCCATGGGCTGGGGACATTCGCGGGGATACATGCACGACGATCCGAAGAAAATCAGCTTCTTCACGTCGGCGTCGCGCGCCGCCTTCAGGACGGCGAGCTGGATCGCCAGGTTCTCGTCCATGAACTCCGCCGGATGCATCGTGTTCTCGACGATGCCGCCGACGCGGCCGGCCGCCATGACCACGAACTCGGGCCGCCGGGCGGCGAAGAAGCGCGCCACCGCGGCGGCATCGCGCAGATCGAGTTCGCTGCGGGGCACGACAAGAAGGTTGTCGTGGCCGTGCTCGCGCAGACGGCGCAGCACCGCCGATCCGATCAGCCCGCGGTGGCCGGCGACGAAGATCCGGGAAGACGCCTGCATCGCCGACATCAGGAAAGACCGCTGGGCTGGTACAGCACCACGCGGCTGCCGGTGCTCTCGAACTGGAACGGGACGTGGACCAGATTCTTCAGGCGCTCGCGCACGCGCGCCTGGAACTCCGGGCGCACGAACAGCAGCATGAAGCCGCCGCCGCCGGCGCCGAGCAGCTTGCCGCCGAGCGCGCCGGCCCGCATCGCTTCGTCGTAGATTCCGTCGATCTCGGGCGTCGAAACCCGGTCGGACAGCGAGCGCTTGTGACGCCAGGCGTCATGCAGGAGATGGCCGAAATCGTCGATCGGCGCGTGCGGCGAGTGCAGGATCTCGATCGCGTCGTCGACCATCGCCTGCATCTTCCGCAGCTCGGCCTCCCGCTTGTCGAGATTTTCGATCTTCGATTTTGCGACCTCGGAGGCGATGCGCGAAAGGCCCGTGAAGCACAGCATCAAGGAGCCTTGCAGCTCGGCAAGGCGGTCCGGCGCCAGCACCACCGGAGCGACGTCGAAACTCCCGTCGCGGCGGAATTCGATGCGATTGAACCCTCCGTAGGCCGCCGAGACCTGATCCTGCGAACCGACGTTTTCGCGGATGATCTGCTGCTCGATGTGGATCGCGCTCTTCGCCAGATCTTCCTTCGTGATGTAGCGGCCCTCCATCGCGCTCAGGACATTGACGAGACCCACGGTGAACGAGGAACTGGACCCCAGTCCCGAACGCGCCGGAAGATCGCCGTCGTGGTGGATCTCCAGGCCGGTCGCGCTTCCCGCCCAGCCCAGGACCGCGCGGACGGATGGATGCTCGATTTCCTCGACCGTCTTGACGTTTTCGATGCGCGAATAGACGATCCGGTGCCGGTGCTCGAAAAACGGCGGCAGATGCCGGCAGCTGATGTAGCAGTACTTGTTGATCGTGGTGGCCAGCACGGCGCCGCCATGGTGTCGATACCATGCCGGGTAGTCGGTGCCGCCGCCGAAGAAGGAGATCCGGAACGGGGTGCGGGTTACGATCATGGGTCGATCTCACGCACAAGCGATTTCGGCGGCGGACTCCTCGAGGAGTTTCCGCTTCAGCCGGACTTCCGTCATCGCCGCCAGATGCGCGACGACGTCGGGGCCGAATTTCCGCCGGACCATGTCGAGGTAGCGCGGGTTGGTGAAATACGTCCGGAACGCCTCGTCGCGGAACCGAAGCACTTCGGCGGCGCCCAACGCTTCCGTTCGCAGGGGCATGGTTTCATAGCTGTGCTGCGAGTACCCGATCCACGAGGCCGGCAGTTCCCAGCCGTTCCGGGCCGCCGCCGCGTACAGCTTCGAGCCGGGATAGGCCATCGCGCAATAGAAATTCGCGAACTCGCAATTCGCTTCGATCGCCAGGTCCAGCGTCTCCTGCATCGACTCGCGGGTGTCGTCGGGCAGCCCGAAGATGTAGTTGCCGATGACATGGATGCCGGCAGCCTGGATGTCCCGGACGACCTTCAGGATGTCGGTCGATCCGAACCGGCCCTTCTCGACGCCGTCGCGAACATGCCTGCTGCCCGACTCGATGCCCAGCGCCAGCCACCGGAAACCGGCCCGGCGGAGTTTGCCCAGGAATTCGTCCTTGATGGAGTCGACGCGCGCGTAGGCCCAGATATTGAGGTCGTAACCGCGTTCGATGATCCGGTCGCAGATGCCGAGGACGTGCGCACGGTTCAACACGAACATCTCGTCGACGAATTTGATGTTCTTGACGCCGTATTTGGTCACGAGGAGGTCGATTTCCCGAATCACCGTGTCGGGCGACCACATCCGGTACGACGACTTGCCGAACGGTGCGTTGATGCAGCAGAACGAACACTTGTACGGACACCCGAGACTCGTGTGCATCGAGGCGTAGGGTTGACGGGCATGGATATCGTCGAAGCAATGCCAGTTGTGCGCCCGGTACTTGTCCATCGGCAGCAGGTCCCAGGCAACCCCGGGCATCTCGGCATCGAGGTCCTCCATCAACGGGGCCGGCGGATTCGACAGGATCACGTCGGACGCCCGGTACCAAAGGCTGGGGACGTCGGGGAATCGCTTCGCGCCCGTCTTGAGCGCCTTGGCCGTGAGCAGGATCGTTTCCGGTCCCTCGCGGTCGCAGACGAAATCGATCGCCTCCTCCCGCATGGTGCGTTCGGGCAGGGCGGCGGGATGGGTTCCCGTCATCATGATCCGCAGGTCCGCATCCCGCGCCTTCAGGGCACGACAGGTCTCGCCCGCCGCAGGCATGTTCTGCGTCGAGGCCGAAGGCTGGAATCCATAGACGACCATGACGACCAGCGTCGGGCGGTAGCGGCTCAGAATATGTTCGGCGACCTGGTCCGGGCTGAGATTGTGCGCAGGCGCGTCGACGATGGCGACGGTCAGCCCCTTGTTCCGCACATAGGTGGCGAACAAGCCCGCCAGGGAAGGCGGTTCAATGGCCGAGAATTCATTGGCGAGCGATTGATACACCGCCTGGCGGCTGCCCGGATTTACCAGAACCACATCGATCGGTTCGCGCCCTGCTGTCATTCATCCCTCCCGCCTCGCCGCGGCGACGCGGATCGGCAATAACCCACCCCAACGGGAGTCGACAGGCGGCGAAATCGACGCGACCGCCCGGCGTCGCCTCGTTTCGGAGATCAAGGCTCGATGGATTCCGATCGGACGCGCGCGACACCCCACTCGCTGGCGAGAAGAATAACGGGCGATTGCGCGCCGGTATGCGCAGAAATGCCGCCGGAGCCGGGCCCACCTCGGAGGAACGGTGGAACCGCGGCCGCGCCGATGCCGGCGCCGTCAGCCGTCCTTCTTTTCCGGCTCGGGCTGGGGCTTGGATTCCGGCTTGACCGACGCCGCGAAGGGGAACACCGAGAACATCGAGCGCGCCTGGCTCTGCATGTTCTCCTGCATCTGCACGAAGAGGTTCTTGCTCTGCTCGATGTAGCTCGACATCATCGTCTGGATCATCGGCGCCTGCAGATGCAGGAACTGCGTCCAGGCTTCGGGCCCGATGCGGTTGTTGTCGTAGAACGCGCGGCTCTGTTCCTGGAGCTTCTGCTGGATCTCGATGAACGCCTGGACGTTCTTCTCCAGATAGGAGCCCATCATCCCCTGCATGGTGTTGCCGTAGAAGCGGATGATCTGGCAGAGCACCGGCGAGGTGAACATCGGCGCGCCCTCCTGCTCCTCTTCGAGGATGATCTGCAGCAGGATGCAGCGGGTGAGGTCTTCCGCGGACTTCGCATCGACCACCTGGAACTCCACCTGATCCAGCACGAGCTGCTTGACGTCGGCCAGCGTGATGTAGCTGCTGGTCTGGGTGTCGTACAGGCGGCGATTCGGGTACTTCTTGATGATGCGCGTCGCACTCATCCTGGCAGTCTACCCCAACCAGGGGAATGGGAATCCTTGACCAGGCAAGCAAAGGAGGTCCCTGCGCGGCACCCTGCCCTCCCCCTCCGGGGGACGGAAGATCACTGCATGTGCATGCCGCCATTCACCGGGTAGATCGCTCCGGTGGCAAACGCCGCATCGTCGCCGGTGAGCCAGGCGACGATGGCGGCGATCTCCTCGGGCCGGCCCAGGCGCTTGACGGGAATGGCCTGCACCAGCTTGTCCCGCACGTCTTCGCGGATCGCCATGACCATTTCGGTGGCGATGTAGCCGGGGGCGACGGTGTTGACGGTCACGCCCTTGCCCGCCATCTCCTGCGCCAGCGCCATGGTGAAGCCGTGCACGCCGGCCTTGGCGGCGGAATAGTTGGTCTGGCCGAACTGGCCCTTCTGGCCGTTGATCGAGGAGATGTTGACGATGCGGCCCCAGCCGCGCTCGGCCATGCCGTCGATCACCTGCCTGGTGACGATGAAGAGTCCGGTGAGATTGGTGTCGATGACCGCCCGCCATTCGGCGAGGGTCATCTTGCGGAAGACCGCATCGCGGGTGATGCCGGCGTTGTTGACGAGAATGTCGACGCGGCCGAATTCGTCGTGGACGCGATCGAAGGCCGCCTTGGCGGCGTCCCAGTCGGTGATGTCGGCATGCGACAAGGTGAAGCGGTAGCCGTCGGCCCGCTGGGCGGCAAGCCAGCCTTCGCCGTCGGTGTTGGGGCCGCAACCGGCGATCACGGTGTGGCCGAGGTCATGGAGCTTGCGGCAGATGGCGGTGCCGATGCCGCCGCAGCCGCCGGTGACGTAGGCGATCTTGTTCATCGATGGTCCTGTGATGGAAGAGGGGTAGGGAAGATCAGTTCCGTTCCACCGCCAGGGCGACTCCCATGCCGCCGCCGATGCAGAGGGAAGCGAGGCCGCGCCGGGCAGCACGCGCTTCACCGCCCGATTCACCGCCTGATTCACGACATTGCCCGCTCCGGCGCGCCATTTCGTGCAGAAGCGTGACGAGGATCCGGCAGCCGGATGCGCCGATGGGGTGGCCGAGGGCGATGGCGCCGCCGTTGACGTTGACGCGAGCGGGATCCCAGTCCATTTCGCGATTCACCGCGCAGGCCTGGGCGGCAAAGGCTTCGTTGATCTCGAGCAGGTCGAGGTCCTGCGCGCGCCAGCCGGTCTTCGCCAAGGCGCGGCGCACGGCGGGCACAGGCCCCATGCCCATCACGCGCGGCTCCACGCCCGCGGCGGCGAAGCCGGCGATGCGGGCGAGCACGGGCGCGCCGAGTTCGCGGGCGTGCGCCGCGGTCGTGACGACCACCGCGGCGGCGCCGTCGTTGATGCCCGATGCGTTGCCCGCGGTGACGGTGCCGTCGCGCTCGAACACCGGGCGCAAGGCGGCGAGGGTTTCGGTCGTCGTGGCCGGGCGGATGGTCTCGTCTTCGGCAAACGGCACTGCCTCGCCGTTCTTCTGCGGCAGCGGCACCGCGACGATCTCGTCGCGGAAGCGGCCGGCCTGCTGCGCGGCGCCGGCCTTGCGCTGCGAGGCGGCGGCGAATTCGTCCTGCATCGCGCGCGAAACGCCGTATTCGCGGGCGACGTTCTCCGCGGTGATACCCATGTGCACGTCGTCGAACGCGTCCCAGAGACCATCCCGGATCATGCTGTCGAGCAGCGTGGCATCGCCCATGCGCAAACCGTTCCGCGCGCCGGCGAGCAGATGCGGCGCCCGGCTCATGCTCTCCTGCCCGCCGGCCACGACCACGCGCGCGTCGCCGTTGGCGACGGCCTGCGCGGCGAGCATCACGGCGCGCAGGCCGCTGCCGCAGACCTGATTGACCGTCATGGCCGGGACGCCCACCGGCACGCCGGCACGCACCGCCGCCTGGCGCGCCGGGTTCTGTCCCGCGCCGGCGGTGAGCACCTGGCCGAGAATGACTTCGTCGACCGCGTCCGGCGCGATCCGCGCGCGGGCGATCGCTTCGCGCACGACGATCGCGCCGAGATCGGCCGCGGCGTGGCGCGACAGGCTGCCGCCGAACTTGCCGATGGGGGTGCGGACGGCGGAGAGAATGACGATTTCGGTCATGTTCGTTCCTGCAGGGTTATTCGTTTCGATGCTGCGGGCGCCCTCACCCCCGCCCTCTCCCGCCGTCGCGGGAGAGGGGGTCGGAATGCCCTGCATCATGCGCGGTGTCGCGCTCTTTCACGTACCGACCCGGTGCCGGTTCGATGGGCGGGTACCTGCGGTTGCCGAGCCGCCGGGGGGCGGCCTTCTCTTCGCCGGCGAAGCGGGCGAGCCAGCGATCCCAATCCGCCCACCAGCTGCCGGGGCGCTCGTCGGCGGCGGCGAGCCAGGCATCGGGGTCCGGCAGCGGCCGCGCCGCGCGGCGGGACGACGCCGGGGCCTTCCGCCGACGAGCCGCGGGCTCCGGCGCGACCCAGTAGCTCCGCCGGTTCTTCGATACCGGGTTGATGGTGCCCGCGATGTGTCCGCTCGCGCCGAGCGCGAACCGCCGTTCGGCGGCGCCGGTCAGCGTGCGGGCGGCGGCGTAGGCCGCGCGCCAGGGCACGATGTGGTCCTCGCGGGCGCCGAACACGTAGGTCGGGGCCTCGATGCGGCGCAGGTCGACGGGTTCGCCGCAGCACGAGACCCGGCCGGGGCGGATCAGGTTGTTTTCCAGGTAGGTGTTGCGCAGGTACCAGGAGAACATCGGCCCCGGCAGATTGGTGCTGTCGGCATTCCAGTAGAGCAGATCGAAGGCCGGCGGCTGCCGTCCTTCGAGGTAATTGTTGACGACGTAGTTCCAGACCAGATCGTTGGGGCGCAGGACGGAAAACGCGTTCGCCAGATCGCGCCCCGGCATCAGGCCGCCGCCCGCCTCCTTGCCGATCGTCGCTTCGCGCATCGCGACGTGCGCTTCGTCGATGAACACGTCGAGCATGCCGGGGTCGGCGAAATCGAGCAGCGGCGTCAGCAGCGTCAGGCTCTCCGCCGGCGTCTCGCCGCGCGCGGCGAGCACCGCCAGCGCGGTGGCGAGCAGCGTGCCGCCGATGCAATAGCCGAGCGCGTTGATGGTGTCGACCTTGGCGATGTCCCGCACCGCGCCGATCGCGGCGATCGGTCCGTGTTCGACGTAGTCGTCCCAGGTCCAGCACCCGTGCTCGGCCTGCGGATTGCGCCAGGACACGACGAACACGGTGTTGCCCTGCTCGACGCAATAGCGCAACAACGAGTTCTCCGGCTGCAGGTCGAGGATGTAGTACTTGTTGATGCAGGGCGGCACGACCAGCAACGGGCGACCGCGCACCCGGGCCGTGCGCGGCCGGTACTGGATCAGTTGGATGAGTTCGTTTTCATAGACCACCGCGCCTTCGGTGGTGGCGACATTGCGGCCGACCTCGAACGCCGATTCGTCGACCTGCGAGATCCGGCCCTTGGCAAGGTCGGCGAGCAGGTTCTGCATGCCTTGCAACAGGCTTGCGCCGCCGGTCTCGACGGCGCGCTGCTGCGCCCTCGGATTCCATGCCAGGAAATTCGAGGGTGCCGCGGCATCGGCCCATTGCGATACGAGGAACTGCAGGCGGCTCTTGAACTTGGGCTCGGTTTCGATCGCGGCGGCGAGCGCGCGCATCGCCTCGGCGTTGATCAGGTGGGCACGCGCCGCGAACGACGCCAGCGGATTGGCCTGCCACGCGGAGTCGGCAAAGCGGCTGTCGGCAATGGGCGCGGTGATGCGCTCCGGATGCTCGACCAGATCCCGCCAGAGCGCATCCAGGCGCTGCAGGTAGGCCTCGCGCATTTCGCGGAAGCGATCGGGGGGCGTGTTGTCGGTCGGGTCGGTCACGTTCTTCGATGGGGATGATAACCAAAGGCTCAAGCCCTCACCCTAGCCCTCCCCCGCAAGCGGGAGCGGGGATGTTTCCTCGGTGCGCCAGATCAGGGCGGCCTGCCGTCCGGTCACGCCGTCGCGGCGATAGCTGTAGAAGCGCGGGTCGCTGACGGTGCAGAGCCCGCCTCCGTGCACGTCGGCTTCCGGAATGCCCTCCCGTGCCAGCGCCTGCCGCGCCAGGGCGTAGATGTCGGCCCGGAGGCGGTCTCCCTGCGCGGGCGCAAACGCGCGGTCGGCGTCCGGCAGCAGCGTGCGCATCGCCGCCCGCACTTCGGGGCCGACCTCGAAGCGCTGCGGTCCGATCGCCGGCCCCAGGAACGCCAGCACCCGGGCGCCGGGATCCGCCGCGGCGGCGCGCAGCGCGCGTACCGTGTTCTGGATCACGCCCGCCGCCAGGCCCCGCCACCCGGCATGGGCGGCGGCGACGGCGCGACCGCGGGCATCCGCCAGCAGCAGCGGCAGGCAGTCGGCCGTCAGCACGCAGCACACGGTGCCGGGGCGCGCGCTCACCGCGGCATCGCCTTCGGGAAGCGCGCCCGGTGGGGCGCGATCGGCGTCGACGACGTGCGCG
>JAJYBQ010000100.1 GCA_021778935.1 Pseudomonadota bacterium
TTCGGAACCGACCACCTCCTTGATGGTGGTCAGCCACCGGATGCGGATGCCTTCCTCGATCGCCTCATCGGCCTCGAAGGCGCGGGCCGGCATGTGCGCGCGGTCGCGCCGGTAGACGATGAGCGTCTCCTCGGCGCCGAGGCGCTTCGCGGTACGCGCCGCGTCCATGGCCGTGTTGCCGCCGCCGTACACGACGACGCGGCGACCGAGGACCGGAGGTTCGCCGGCTGTGACGTCGTGCAGGAGCGAGACCGCGTCGAGTACGCGCGCGGCATCGCGCGCCGGGATGTCGATGTGCTTGCCGACGCCGGCGCCGATCGCCAGGAACACGGCGTCGAAGCTCCCGGCATCGCGCTCGGCGAGCAGATCTTCGACCCGGTGCCCCGGCACGATCCGGACGCCCATCGTCTCGATCCGCTGGATTTCCCTGCGCAGGTCATTGCGCGGCAACCGGTAGGCCGGGATGCCGAAGTGCATCATGCCGCCGGGCATTCGGCCGGCATCGCGAATTTCCACGTCGTGGCCCAGACGCGCCAGGTGGTACGCGGCGGAGAGCCCGCTAGGGCCGGCGCCGACCACGAGCACGCGCTTCCCCGAAGGTGGCGCAGTCGCGGGAAGCGGCCACCCGGCGCTTGCGGCGAGGTCGCCGAGGAAGCGCTCGACTGCGTGGATCGCGACCGCCCCGTCGACTTCGCGGCGGTTGCAGTTCGTCTCGCAAGGGTGGTAGCAGACCCGTCCGTGCACGGACGGCAGAGGATTGTCCTGAACCAGGGTTTGCCAGGCCTCCTGGTGGCGGCCGGCGCGGGCATGCGCGAGCCAGGCCTGGATGTCTTCTCCCGAGGGGCAGGCTTGATTGCACGGGGGGAGCAGATCGACGTAGACCGGCCGACGTTCCCGTACGGGCCCGGTTCCCGGTTCGGCGACGAGGTCGATGGGCAGCGTGAAGTCGGATTGCTCTGTGGCCATTGCGGATACCTTCTCGGCACTTCACGCCGGAACGAGACCCCCAGTGTAGTCCGCGTCCGCCGCCGGCGGCTCGCGCCGTGACGTACCAGGATGCCCGGACCTGCGCTTCCATCGCATCGACGATGGCGCGCGCCTCATCGGCATCGGCCCCTCGCCAAGGCAGCCTGACCGCGGTTCAGCCCGTCAAGACGGTCTTCGCGCCACGCTTACTGATCTCAGGCATTTGGATATGAACGTACATGCGACCCCTTATCCCGGACCAGCAAGTTCCGCCAGAAGGTCTGCGAAGGGCCGGATGTCTCGCCCGATGCTCGCCGCTTCGAGGGCGTTCATATAACGGGTCCGCTGAGCAAGCGACACCACTGTCCACGGATAGCCACCCGATGCCAGCATCGCATTCATCAAGAAGCGTCCCATCCTTCCATTGCCGTCAAAGTACGGATGGATGTTCACGAAGAAGAAATGCCCAAGCACGACGCGCACGGACGCTTCGCGTTCTTCGCGCAAGAGATCGAAGAATGCGGGCATCAGCTCGCGCACGGCCTCGCTGCGCGGCGGCACGTGCATCGACTGGCGGATGAAGACAGGGCCGCTTCGGTAGCCCGCAAGATCGGCAGGTTTCAGGATGCCCGCCGCTACGCTGGGGCCGAACATTTCCCGGTACCAAGTGCCGTGATCGGTTTGTGTTGCGTCCCCCGCATTCGCCCCTTGCAGAATCCGGCTCAGCGTGTCCTTGACATTCTGAAAGGCCTGCCAGTAACCGCGCGCGGCGAGTGCGTCCTGATGCTCGCGGTCCGCGCCGTTGTCGGGATTCCAGTTGCCGGACCGCGCACGCTCAATCAGTTCGGCGCTGACCCGGTAGCCTTCGATCGAGAGCGAGTTATAGGCATCGGTCGCATAGCCATCGTCGACCTGATGTAGGTACGCCGTGACATCGGCGGGCAGGCCGGGTGCTGGAGGAAAGCGCTCCAGCACGGCCCCCCGCATTTCGGCCCAGGACATGCGCAGGCGGTTGACTGCCGGTGAAGTCTCCCGCTGCCCGATGGCAACGGGCGGCCGATCGCTGAAGGGGTCAATTTCGTTGACCGTATAGCCCGCCGCCTTCATGGTGGCGCTGATCGTCTCTGCGATCTGGTTGCGTCCGATGTTGCGGAAGGCTCCGGCGAGGCGCCCGGCGATGCTGCTGTGGCCGCCATCGAGAAGGCGACCAAGTACGTCGGAGGCGTCGGTGATCGTGGCAAGCGCAGAGCGCATTTCTACGGGATGGGCCGCGAAGTGTCCGGGCGCACATGCAATCAGCGCCGCGGGAAGGCGCATGACCCGCAGGCCGTCGATGAGCTGGATGTCCTGAGGAGGCGGGACTTCGAGGCGAAGGTCGAAGATCGACGTATCGTGCAGCAGGCCAGTCGGCTTGTTGCCTCCGCGTGTGGCCCGCACCAGAAGCTGGCGCGGGACGTTCCAGTTCCCGGTGTGCAGCGCGATGGAGTGTTCTGCGCCGAGGCACCAGTCTTCTCCGAATCGTTCTGTCAGGTATGCAGCGCAGAAAGACCAGAAGGACGCGTACCAGCCCGTGCTTTCCCCCGCAGGGCCGTCGGGCCGGACGGGGATGTACCAGCCCTTCATCACCTCGCGGATGAAGCCGTTTTTGAGCAGTCGCTCGCGATGGACGCGTGAGAGGTCGGATGCCCGGATCGCGACAGCCTTGGCATCCTGAAGCGTCTTCAGTGCGTCGAGCGACTGGGCGAGCTTGTCGGCGGGCGTTGCCATCTCTTAGGTAATCCTGTCTTGCGAAATGTAGGTTTTTGTGTTGTACGAGTTCTAGGTTTTGGTGTCAAGCGGTTTTTAGGTTATTATGCAAACACGCTCGGAGGAGCGGCTTGGGGAACACGTGCATAGCGGTTGTACACAGGACAGGAAAGTGACGGATGGCTGGCGGCTCTATCCCTGATGAAGTCAAGCGGAGAAGGACTTTTGCCATCATTTCCCACCCGGATGCCGGAAAGACCACCCTCACCGAAAAGCTGCTGCTGTTCGGCGGCGCGATCCAGATGGCGGGCACGGTCAAGGCGCGCAAGACCGGCCGCTTCGCGGTATCCGACTGGATGGCGGTAGAGCAGCAGCGGGGCATCTCGGTCACCAGTTCGGTGATGCAGTTTGCCTACGGCGGACACGTCATCAACCTCCTCGACACGCCCGGCCATCAGGACTTTTCGGAGGACACCTACCGCGTGCTGACCGCGGTGGATGCCGCGCTCATGGTCATCGACGCGAGCAAGGGGGTGGAGGACCAGACCATCCGGCTGCTGGAGGTGTGCCGGCTGCGCAACACGCCGATCATCACCTTCATCAACAAGCTCGATCGCGATGCGCGCGACCCCGTCGATCTGCTCGACGAGATCGAGCGCGTGCTCGAGATCCGCTGTGCGCCGATCACCTGGCCGGTCGGGATGGGCAAGTCCTTCCGCGGCGTGTTCCACCTCCTGCGCGACCAGATGCACCGCTTTCGGCCGGGAGAGGGGCACCACGACGCTGCGGTCGAGGCGGTGAACGGCGTCGACGATCCGGCGCTCGATGCCCAATTTCCCATGGAGGTGGGCACGCTGCGCAAGGAAGTGGAACTGGTGCGCGGCGCGATGGAGCCCTTCGATCATGCCGACTACCTCGCCGGGCGCCAGAGTCCCGTGTTCTTCGGCTCGGCGATCAACAACTTCGGCGTGCGCGAGCTGCTCGATGCGGTGGTCGAGTGGGCGCCGCCGCCCGGACCGCGCGATGGCGGCACGCGCCAAGTCGACGCGGGCGAACCGGCGTTCTCCGGGTTCGTCTTCAAGATCCAGGCGAACATGGATCCGCGCCACCGCGACCGCATCGCGTTCCTGCGCATCTGTTCGGGGCGGCTGACGCCGGATACCCGCGTCACCCAGGTGCGCACCGGGCGCCAGTTCAAGATTCCGCACCCGCTCACCTTCATGGCCAACGAGCGGACCGCGCTTGCCGAGGCCGTGGCGGGGGACGTGATCGGCATCCACAACCACGGCCAGTTCCACATCGGCGACACGCTCACGGAAGGCGAACCGCTGGCGTTCCGCGGCATTCCCTACTTTGCGCCGGAACTGTTCATGCGGACGCGGCTGCAGGATCCGATGCGGGCGAAGCAGCTCAACAACGCGCTCAAGGAACTGGGAGAGGAGGGCGCCATCCAGGTGTTCCTGCAGGCCCATGGCGGCTTGCCCGTGCTGGGGGCGGTGGGACCGTTGCAGTTCGAGATCGTCAGCCATCGTCTGCAGACCGAATACGGCGTGGCGGTGTCATTCGAGCCCGTTGGTGTCCACGCGGCCCGTTGGGTGCGTGCGCCCGACCGCAAGAGCCTGCGCGAGTTCGAATCCGCCAATCCTGCCCGGCTGGCGACCGACGTCGACGGCAATCCGGTGTTCCTGGCCGAGTCCCGCGTCATTCTCCAGCTTGCCGGCGAGCGCTGGCCCAAGATCGAGATGCGCAACACCCGGGAGCACGGCGAGCGGCTTCACGTCGGCGATTGACCGGCGCCAACGCGTTCCCGTCCTTTATCGCAGGCCCAGGTTTGCGCTTCTCGAAGTTTCCCGCTCAGCCGAACGTAAACGCGTAGGCCTGCACCCCCGGATCGAGGAACTCGATCGAGAACGTGTGGGTCGTCACGGTTCCCGTTTGCCGAATGAGCTGATACAGCCGTTGCTCGGTCACGGTGCCGTACCCGTCCGGGCCCACGTCGGTGCCGTGCGCGGCGCCGGGCGCGACGCCGTCGATGCGGACGCGAAACCGCACCGGCTTGCCGGTGGCGCCCGGTCCCAGTACGAGATGCAGGTCGCGCGCGTGAAAACGGTAGACGATCCGCCCTGCGGGTGCGGCGAGCGTCGCGTGCTCCGCGCCGACCTTCCATGCCCCGGACAATCCCCAGTCGTTGAGGCCGAGCTCGGTCGGCATCGGATACCGGCGCACCACATCGCGCGCTTCGCCGCCCGGGGACGCGAAGTTTTCGGCACGGTCATACCCGATATACGTTTCCGGCGAGCGCATGTCTCGGTCGTCGGCTGCTGCCTGTATCCCTTGCGCGCGCGGGCCCGCGATTCCCGTTCCGATGTTCTCGGCGTCACGGTGGCCAGCCTCCGCGAGGAGCGCCTGGATGACTTGTTCCGAATGGGCGTAGTCGCCTTCCCCGAAGTGGTGACCGCGAATGCGCCCTTGCGCATCGATGAAATAGTGTGCCGGCCAGTATTCGTTGCCGAATGCGCGCCAGATCGCGTAGTCATTGTCGATCGCGACCGGGTAGTCGACGCCGAGCTCCTGCACGGCCCTCTTGACGTTGCCGATGTCGCGTTCGAATGCAAACTCGGGCGCATGCACACCGATCACCACCAGGCCAAGATCCTTGTACTTGTGCGCCCAGGCTTCTACATAGGGCAGTGTGCGCAGGCAATTGATGCAGGAATACGTCCAGAAATCGACGAGTACCACCTTGCCGTGCAAGCCCGCCCGCGTGAGCGGCGGGGAATTCAGCCACCGTACCGCGCCGGCGAGGGACGGCAGGGTTCCTTCGATCGGTAGTGACGCCGCATCGATGCCGGCATGTCGCGCACCCGGAATCGCGGCGGTGTCTGCCGCATCGTTGCCGTCGACCATTGTCAGCGATCGGCTCGCTGCCGGGGGTGCGTCATTGGGCATGTCACCCGCCGAAGAACGCGGGCGAATTGCCGCGGAATGCCGTGCCAGACCGTCGACGAGGCGCTGTTCCAGTCCGCCCGTCGCAATCGTCGACACCCGGGCGAGCGTCCCGGTATCGAGCCCCAGCGCGATGGCCCCGACGCCGCTCAGCATTGCGATGCCCGTGGCCCGGCGGATCCATTCACTTGCACCCAGCGAGCGCTTCATCGCGGCGAACACCTTCCCGCCGATCAGGAGCGCAACCGCGAGGGGCGTTGCCGCGCCTGCCCCATACGCGGCGAGCAGCAGCGTCGTGCCGAGGCTGGCGCCGCGTAGCGCGGCGCTCGTCAGCACCAGACCGAGGATCGGACCGGCGCACGGCGCCCACAGAAGACCCGTGGCGACTCCGAGTACGAACGATCCGCCAGGACCGGCAGGATGGTTGCCATCGCGTTGCGCGATGCCGGAGAGCCGCATGCCCGCAGCCACGAGTGGGCGGCTCAGGTGTTCGGCGAAGCGCGGCATCAGCAACGTCAGGCCGAACAGCGCGAAGAGTCCCATTGCGGCCCAGCGGCCATATTGGTTCGCCTGCACGACCCAGCCGCCGCCCACCGCTGCGAGCGTTGCGACGGCGGCGAACGTCAGCGCCATCCCGGCAAGAAGAGGAAGGCCGCTGCGCAGGAATGGTTGGTCGGCGCGTGCGAAGACGAATGGAAGTACCGGCAGGATGCACGGACTCAAAATCGTAAGAATGCCGCCGAGATAGGCAAGAACGACGAGTAGCATGAGAGCCTCCCAAGCGGGGCCGCTACGATGCGGGTGATGAGCATATGTCGTGGCGGCGGGCACCGTTCTTACACCTCCCGTCTTTCGCAGGTCGGTTCGTCCGCTGCGGCATTCGTGGAATGATCGTCAGACGCCTACTCATTGGATCCTCGACGGAAGTCTGCATCCGCCGGCACGAAGCCATCGCGAAAGCGCGTGAAACTTGCGCTGTTGTCCTCGCGTCAACATCTCGTATCGCTGCTGGGCGCGAAGTGCCATTTGAGCAGTCCATTCGCGGCGTTCTCCTGTCTTGCATACAACCAGAAACGGGGCCAGCGGGGTTGTGAACCGTTTCATCGCATGTCCTGCATTTGCCGCGGCGGTCGCGAGTTCGGACACGGTGAATGCAGCGTGGAGCGAGTGGAGAAAGTCTCGGGTGAATGCAGCGGACTGCTCGTCCTTCCAGTCCTCGGAAAAATGGCGCATGGTCGCAGACCGATTCATGCGACCAAAATCGGCGACGTACACCCCTCCATTGCGTCGCAGAATTCTTCCCATTTCGGAGAAGGCGGAAGCGAGCGCACGGTTGTCCGCGAGATGATGAAGCGACATGGTGCAGGTCACGCAATCGACCGCTTCGACGGCGAACTCCGTCAGATCGGTCATATCCCCCAGGCGAACCTGTATATTCCGGACGCCGTGTCGTTCCACCAACGCGTTGGCCTTATCGAGCATTCGTGCGGACGCGTCGACTCCGACAAAATCGGCTTCCGGATTGAGCATTGCCGTCTGCAACAACTGGTTTGCAGAGCCGCACGCCAGGTCCAATACGGTATCTCCGGGCCTGATCACGGTCGTAGCCTGGATGGCGTGATACAGATACAGGAACGCGAGGATTCCGCCATCCGATCCGGCCGCATCGAACGCATCGGCATGACCCGGATCATCCATGACCGGGCTCTCCTCGGGAATACGCGCCGTGCCCGCGAAAGCAAGTCGGTCCAGGAGCAGGTTGATCGTCATCCTCGCGCCGGACATGCTGGTCTTCCCTCCGGAGAAGGAATCAAGTTGGCTTGATCCCCTGATATTCAGAAAAGAATTCCATCACCTTGAGGTCGCTGTATACCCGGACCTCCGAAAATCCGACGCTCTGAAGGGTTCCCGCGACATGCCCAGGAGGAACACACGCTTCGATGGTGTCCCAGTAATACCGCCACAGGCGCTTGGTGTTCTTCTGCCGGCCCACGACGGCTGCAATCGTCGGGACGAGCAATTTCATATACCCACGCAGGCAAAAGCGCCCCCACGGGCTCTTCGGCGCCGAGATTTCCAGTAGGCAGATCCGACCACCCGGTTTGAGAACGCGGTAAAACTCGCGAAAGGCCACCGATAGGTCGCTGATGTGCCGAAGCGCGTATCCCATGCTCAAGAAATCGAACGAATCGTCGGCAAACGGAATTTCCTCCGCTCGGCCCAACGCCAAGTTCACGCCGTTCGGAACACGGGCCTCCTTCATCATTCCCAGGCACGGATCGATGCCGGTAACCAGACTTGCATTGCCAACGATTTCGGCCGCGGCCCGCGCGACCAGTCCGGTTCCCACACCGACATCGAGTGTGCGCATACCCGGAGCAAGACCTGCTCGCTTCAATGCCTGGCCCCGATACCACCGTCCGGTGCCGAGCGCGAGGATCGCCTCCACCCGATCGTAATCCGAGGCGGTGCTGTTGAACATCTCTCGAACGAATGTGTCCTTTTCGTCCGCTCCCGCGTAATACTTCGTCAATGGGGAGTGCGGAACCGTTGCGATCGTGGGTGCGTGATGGTCTGTATCCATGCCGTCCTCGTCGCGCTATCGTTCCGAAGGAAGTGCGCGCGAATTGCGCGCAAGCTCCGCAATGAAATAGTCCCGCAAGGTGTCCGTAAACACCCTCGGATCATCCGGCGGATCAAATCGCACTC
>JAJYBQ010000004.1 GCA_021778935.1 Pseudomonadota bacterium
CCGGTGTGCTGCAGGTCGGTTCCATCGACGATGCCCATCGGGCGCGCGACGACGAAATTGCCGCTCACCACGCGGATGCGGCTGTTGGCCATCGGGGTGTTGGGCAGACCCTGCGAAAACGCCGCCTCGATGCTGAGGCGGATTGCACCGGTGGCCTCCTTGACGCACTCCAGCGAATTCTTGTCGGTCACCCGGAGATCGCCGACGAAGCGCGGCTCGACGAGTTTCAGCGCGAGCAGACGCTCGACCTGCGGGCGCGCGCCGTGGACGAGCACGAGGCGGATCCCCATCGCCCGCAGCAGGGAAAGGTCATAGACCAGGGCGTCGAGCTTCCCGGCATCGATCAACTCTCCGCTGAACCCCACGACGAAGGTGCGGCCGCGATGGGCATGCACATAGGGCGCGACGTCGCGCAGCCACGTGACGAATTGGTCGTGTTCGGTGGGAGCGGAGGTGTCGACGGGCGGCGGCGCGGGTTCGTTCATGGGCAGAAGCGGCGAATCCAAAAAGTATACTTCGCGTTTGCCTTCTCCCGATGTTTCCGCGGAATTGGGAGATGTCCGCATGGCGCCGATCGGGGCGACGGTTCGGCCCGCCCGCGATGTCCACCCCAGCATGCAACCCATCCCCATTTCCTTCGACGACAATCTGCCGATCAGCGCCCGCCGCGAGGAGGTGGCCGCCGCCATCGCTGCGCACCAGGTGGTGATCGTCTGCGGCGAAACCGGTTCGGGGAAGACGACGCAGTTGCCCAAGATCTGCCTCGCGCTGGGGCGCGGCCGCGGCGCGCGGATCGGCCACACCCAGCCGCGCCGCATCGCGGCGTCGAGCGTTGCCAAACGCATCGCGCAGGAACTGAACAGCCCGCCCGGCGAGATGGTGGGCTACAAGGTGCGGTTTTCCGACCACACCCGCCCGGGTGCGCGCATCAAACTGATGACCGACGGCATCCTGCTGGCCGAAACCCACTCGGATCCGCAGTTGCGCGCCTACGACACGCTCATCATCGACGAGGCGCACGAGCGCAGCCTCAATATCGACTTCCTGCTTGGCTACCTGCGGCAACTGTTGCCGCGGCGACCGGACCTCAAGCTCATCATCACTTCGGCGACGATCGATGCCGAGCGCTTTGCCCGGCATTTCGCCGACGGGCAGGGACCTGCACCGGTGATCCAGGTGTCGGGACGGCTGTATCCGGTCGAGATCCGCTACCGTCCCTACGAGGAGGACGCCGATGCCGAGGCCGGGTCCGACGGCGCCGGACGCAGGGCGGCGGCGAAGGAACGCAAGTCCCAGGCGCAGGCGGTGCTCGACGCGGTCGACGAACTGGCCGGCTGCGGGCGCGGCGACGTGCTGGTGTTCCTCCCGGGCGAGCGCGAGATCCGGGATGCGGCGGAGGCGTTGCGCAAGCACCACCCGCCTGGCACCGAAATCCTGCCGCTCTTCGCCCGCCTCTCGGCGCAGGAGCAGGAACGGGTGTTCCGCGGCGGCGGCGGCGGCGGCGGGCGGCGCATCGTGCTCGCGACCAATATCGCGGAGACCTCGCTCACCGTGCCGGGCATCCGCTACGTGGTCGATACCGGGCTGGCGCGGGTCAAGCGCTACAGCTATCGCAACAAGGTCGAGCAACTGCGCGTCGAGCCCATCGCCCGTGCGGCGGCGGACCAGCGCACCGGTCGCTGCGGACGGGTGGCGGCGGGAATCTGCATCCGCCTCTATACGGAGGAGGACTATCGCCAACGGCCGGCGTTTGCCGATCCCGAGGTGCTGCGTTCGTCGCTGGCGTCGGTGATCCTGCGCATGGCCGCCCACGGGCTGGGCGATCCCGAACGGTTCCCCTTCGTCGATCCGCCGCCGGCGCGGGCGATCGTCGACGGGTATCAGCTGCTGGCTGAACTCGGCGCGGTCGACGAACGTCGCCATCTCACCGCCGTGGGCGCGGAACTGGCACGGTTGCCGCTCGATCCGCGCATCGGCCGCATCCTGCTCGCGGCGCGCGAACAGCACAGCCTGCGCGAGGCGCTGATCATCGCTGCCGCGCTGTCGGTGCAGGATCCGCGCGAGCGCCCCGCGGAGCAGCCGCAGGCTGCCGATACCGCGCACCAGCGCCACGCCGACGAACGCTCCGACTTCCTCTCCTTCGTCAAACTCTGGGACGCGATGCAGGAGCGGATCGAACACAAGAAGTCCAACCGGCGCTTTGCCGAGGACCTGCGGGCGGAGTTCCTGAATGCGCGCCGGGTGCGCGAATGGTTCGACGTCCACGCGCAGTTGCATCAGATCGTTGCCGAACTGGGATGGCGCGTCAATGCGAGCCCGGCGACGTACGAGCAGGTGCACCGCGCGCTGTTGGCGGGCCTGCTCGGCAATATCGGCATGAAAAGCCTGGATGCCGATCCGGGGGCGCGGGATGCGCCGTTCCTGGGGGCGCGCGGGATCAAGTTCCACCTGTGGCCGGGTGCGTCGCGGGCGCGGCGCAGCGCGCGCTGGCTGGTGTGCGCGGAACTCGTCGAAACCTCGCGCCTCTTCGCGCGCACGGCGGCGGAGGTCGATCCGCGCTGGATCGAGCAGGTCGGGGCGCACCTGCTCAAGAAGAGCCATGGCGATCCGCATTGGGAAAAGCGCAGCGCGCAGGCCATGGTGCTGGAGCGCGGCACCATCTACGGTTTGCCGGTGTACGTTCAGCGGCGCGTGGCGTATGGACCGATCGACCCTGCGCACGCTCGCGAGATCTTCCTCCGCGAGGCGCTGGTCGCGGGCGAGTTCGATACGCGCGCGCCGTTCTTTGCCCACAATCGGCGTCTGGTTCAGGAGATCCGCGAACTCGAGCACCGCACCCGCCGACCCGACGTGCTGGTCGACGAGGATCTGATCTTCGCGTTTTACGACCAGCGCCTTCCCGCCGACGTCTGCAGCGGCGCCGGCTTCGAACACTGGCGGGTCCAGGCCGAGCGCGACGATCCGCGACGCTTCTTCCTCTCGCGCGACGAGTTGATGCGCCACGAGGCGGCGGGCGCGACCACGGACCTGTTTCCGAAGCACTGGGCCGCCCGCGGGCTGCGCATGGATCTGACGTATCACTTCGAGCCGGGAAGCCCGCGCGATGGCGTGACCCTGCGCGTCCCGCTCTATGCGCTCAACCAGCTCGACGCCGAATCGTTCGATTGGCTGGTCCCGGGCATGCGCAAGGAGAAGGTGCAACTGCTGTGCAAATCGCTGCCGCAGAAGCTGCGCCGCGCCTGTGTGCCCTTGCCCGAGTATGCCGCCGGGTTCGTCGCGCGCCACCCCTTCGATCCGTCGGCGGAAGCGGCCCCCGAGGCCGCACCGACACCGCCGCTACGGGGTCTGGTCGAAGCCCTGATCGGCGACATCCGCGCGCAGACCGGAACCGTCTGCGCGCCGGGCGACTTCAAGCTGGAGACCTTGCCTGCGCACCTGACGATGAATTTCAAGGTCGTCGACGAATCCGGCCGCCAGCTCGCCATGGGGCGCAACCTCGCCGCGCTGCGGGCCGAACTGGGAACACAGGCGCAGGCAAGCTTTCGCAAGCTGGCGGCGGGTGCAGGGCCTGCAGAGGGACCGGCCGCAGCAGACCGGTCGGTGGCAGCCGACGCCGGACGGGAGATCACCGATTGGGACTTCGGCGTGCTGCCGGAAATCATGGAGATCGCGCGCGGCGGACAGACTCTGGTCGGCTACCCGGCGCTCGTCGACCGACAGACGCATTGCGTGCTGGATGTGTTCGATGATCCGGCCGCGGCCCAGGCCGCGCATCGCGAGGGCCTGCGGCGGCTGTTTCGCCTGCAGTTGCGCGAACCGCTGCGCGGGCTGGAAAAGGGCCTGGGCGCGCTTGCTACGGTGCAGATGCGTGCCGGCACCGTGGCGCCGATGAAGCATCTCGATCCGCTCGCCGAACAGGTGGTCACGGCGGCGCTGGATCGCCTGGCCTGCGCCGATCCCTTGCCCCAGGACCGCACGCAGTTCGTCGCGCGGCGCGACGAGGTGCGCGGCCGCCTGGGGCTCGTGGTGCAAGAGATCGCGCGGCTGGCCGCGCAGATCGTCGACGAGGCCGCGGCGGCGGCGAAGAAACTGAACGGCCTGCGTACTCACGCCGCCGCCTGCGCCGACATCGAGCAGCAGATGGCCCACCTGCTCGGCCGCCGCTTTGTCGCCGACACCCCGGCCGCCCAACTCGCCCACCTGCCGCGGTACCTGAAGGCGATCGTGATGCGGCTCGACAAGCTGCGCGTCGACCCCGCCCGCGACGCGATCCGGCTCGCCGAGATCCAGCCCTTGCAGGCGAAATGGCTGCGGGAGGTCGCCGCCCGCAAGGGCGTGGGCGACCCGGGTCTGGACGAGTTCCGGTGGCTGCTGGAGGAGTTGCGGGTTTCGCTCTTTGCGCAGGAGCTGCGCACCCCGATGCCGGTGAGCGTCAAGCGGCTGGAGAAGGTGTGGGCGGCGATGGGGCGGTAATCCGGCCGTTTGCGACCGGCGATCGGCGCGCTGCGCCCGGCTGGGAGTGCGGCCGGGCGCCGCGTCGCACGTGATCACCGCCTTCAGGGAAGTTTCGGCCGCGCTACCCGATCGAGCCGTGGATCGGTCAGGCTTTCCAGGAAGGCAACCAGATCGTTCTGCTCCTGCGCCGTGAGGTGCAAGGGCTGGATGAGCGGATCCTGGTTCTTGTCGGCCCGATCTCCCCCCCGGTTGTAGTGCGCCACCACCTCCTGCAAGGTGGCGTAGGCGCCGTCGTGCATGTAGAACGCGAACGAGCCCGCGTTGTACAGCGAGGGGGTCTTGAAGCGCCGTGCGTCCGTCGGATCCTTGCTCACCGCGGCGCGTCCGGCATCCTCTTTCAAGGGGCCGACCTGGGGCACGCCGATGTCGTGGTAGTTGTTGTCGGTGAACGCGGGCGGGACATGGCAGGCGGTGCACAACGCCTTGCCCTCGAACAGGGCGAAACCGCGCCTGGCGGCGGGGCTGATGGCGTGGGGGGCGCCCGTCACATACCGCTGGAAGGGAGCCTGGGCGGAAATCAGCGTGCGCTCGAACGAGGCGATCGCCTTGGCGATGTTCTCCGGGGTGGCATCGCTGTGGAAGACCGCGCGGAACTGCTTGCGGTAGCCGGGAATCGCGTTGACCGTGGCGACATCCTGCTTCATGGTTCCACCCATCTCGCCCGGGGCGGTGAGCGGCCCCATGTGACCGGGCAGCGCCCCGGTCTGCTGTTCCAGCGATGACGCCCGTCCATCCCAGAAGAGCGAGGTGTAGTACGCCGAATCGTCCCAGGACGGCGCCCAGCGACCGAGTTCGCCGCCTTGCCCGAACGCGCGCGGCGTAATGCCGGCGCCGCCGGCGAATGGGACGTGGCAGCTCGCGCAGGAGAGCGCGTGATTCTTGGACAGGCGGGTATCGAATGCGAGTTGGTGCCCCAGTGCGATCTTCGCGGGCGACTGCGGGTTGTCGGCGGGAATCGGCGCCGGCGGCAGCTTCCACCGGGAAAGATCCTCTTGCGCGTGGGCTGCGCCCAGCACGCTCAGCAGGGCAAGGGCGATGGCAGGGCGTATCGGAATTGCAGGTCGGGTTCGGTTCATCGAAGGGGTTCCTTTCCGGAATGGATCCCGGTCCGGGCTGCCCGGACTCGGAGTGGAAGATCGCGAGGCTGTCACTGGGGAAACGATATTTCTATCGCGAAATAATTTCAAATTGATTTTTCATATCGTTGGAATGCGATCTCCCTATGCCGGCATCGGGATGGGCACGGTGGATACAACTGATTACGAACTTGTCGTACGGGCTACCCTGATTTGGTATTGTATGGGAAAAAATCCCATCTATAATTCTTCCCATCGCGTGTTCCGTGGATGGACGCGGCAACACGTCGAGAGAAGCAGCGGAGGGTGGGGTCATGATGGAAAACAGGGTGATTTCTCAAGCGGGTCGGATGAGCGATCGACGCCACGCCTACGACCGATACTGCGATGCGGTCGAGCGGATCCGGATGTCCGTTTCCGAGATCACCCGGCAGGCCGGTCGATTCGGCGTGCAGGTGGAGGTCGACAGCATTTCGCAGTGGCCGGTCCGGACGTGCCATATCGTGCGGATCCGACGCGGCGTGACCGTTCGGGAGGTGATCCTGTCCAAGGAGGAGTTTTTCGACGAATTCGGATTGTTCCGGCGCTGCGCCATGCCGCGTCTGGACGAGGCGTTACGAACCCTGGGGGCCCAGTAAGCGGCATGCTGCTGTCGTCGTCGTCGTTGTTGTGGTGGTGGTGGTCGGCGCGTTGCGGTATTGGGGCGGCCGGGGCGTGACCGGACGCGATCGGGTTGGGGTGATCCCCCGGACCGGGCGGCGCACCCGTCCGGTCCGGGGGCATATGGGCAAAAAGAGAGCCTGGTGAAGACCAGGTTCGGAAAAGCACCACGTTAAGGAGGAGACAGGGGAGTTCGGGCTGGCGCCCGAACAAGTGGTGCCAAGGAGATGAAACCGTTACGCGTTTGCCGCCTTGCGTGCCCGTTCTTTCACTGCATCGCTGGAAGCAGCCACGGTGTCGATGGTTGCGGACATCGCGGCGGAAATGCTTGACTCCGCCCAATCCGCGGTGGCTTGGGCAGCTTGAAAAAACGTATCGAACGCGGCGTTCGCATTGGTGAACGCAAGCCGGGCGGCCGCAACCGCAGGCTCCGACCCGGCGGGGGCGCTTCCGGAGGCGGAGGCGATCCACGCGCCCACCTGACGTTGGTGCTCGGCCCGCTGCGTCTGGAATATCTTCATCAGTTCGCTGCGTGCGCTCTTGGCGATGTCGTATGCATCACGCGAGTACCCCAGCCACGGTTCCGCCCCCGGCTTTCCGGCGGCGAAGACGGCACCGAGGAGGTGCTCGGGGTCACGGGCGGCGCGCAGGGCGTGGGCGGCATCCGCGCCACCCTGCAGAACGGCCCGCGTCGTCGCGGCGTTCAGGCCAGCCCACTTCTCCAGGGCATCGACCGCCGTGCGACCGGCCGCGTCGGCCGCGTCGAGGTGGGTCTTCTGTAGATCCAGCATATGTGCAAAGGTCGTTGCCATGGCTTCCCCCCGAATTCGGGTGTGTCGCTGCAATGATGTCGAAAAACGCCGTCCAACGAACTACTATCTCCCGGAGCGTCGAACTTCCGGTTTCGTGACATGACGGTTCGCATTTTATGCTGCTATGCACAAAAGTCAAGGGGTTCGTTGGGTTGGTTTTGAATCCGTTTTTCCGGAAATTTTATTTCCATTGAAAATCAATGGGTAAGTTCCGTATTTTGGTGCTTCGTTAATCAAACACTTGTAGTTGGTTGCCTATTGCGGTGCGGCGATCCGACTCTGCGGGAGGGCTTGCTCCGATGAATTCCGAACCGTATTCGTTTTCGTCGTTTTTCAGTTTCCCGGCGACCGAGGCCGTGGACGCCGCCATCACTTCCCGACGTTCCGTCCGCGCGTTTCTTCCCGATCCCATTCCTCGCCAGACCATCGTGGAGATCCTGCGCGTTGCCAGCCGGGCGCCCAGCGGTACGAACCTCCAGCCGTGGAACGTGCACGTCGTCACCGGCGAGGCGCTGGATCGACTTTCGCAGGCGATCCTGGCTGCGTACAACGACCCGCAGGAGCGCGAGCAGCATCGGGAGGAGTATCCGTATTACCCATTGCGTTGGGTCGATCCGTATCTGGCGCGCCGCCGCAAGGTCGGCTGGGACCTGTACGGGCTGCTCGGCATCGACCGTGGTGATGACGCAAAGATGCAGGCGCACGAAGGGCGCAATTTCCAGTTCTTCGACGCGCCCGTGGGGATGGTGTTCGCCATTGATCGCACCCTGAGTCAGGGTAGCTGGCTCGATTACGGGATGTTCCTGCAGAACCTCATGATCGCGGCGCGCGCCCGTGGCCTGGATACCTGTCCGCAAGCCTCATTCAATCCGTTTCACCGCGTGATCCGCGCGCAATTGGGTATCGGCGACGACTACACGATCGTCTGCGCAATGGCGCTGGGGAAGGCCGACCCGAGCCGGATCGAGAATTCGCTGGTGACGGAACGCGAACCGATCGAGAACTTCGTCCGCTTCATCGATTCCTGAGATCGGTCCGGGCGCGGGAAACGCCAGTAGAATTCGGGCCGAATGTTCAAGAGTGATCGCTTCAGGGAAAGGAAGGGGGCCATGCGCGGTTCATTGCACCGGTGTGTCGGGTTGGGGTTGGCTGCGGCGCTGCTGGCGCTGTCCGGTGCGGCATCGGCTCACCGCGTGGTTCATCACCACGGAGCCGTTGGTCCGCGTCTGCGGTCCGCCTATGTGTTGGTCGTCGATCAAGACACCGGCAAGGTCCTCTATGCCAAGAATCCGGATACGGTGTCGTCGATCGCGTCGATCACCAAGCTGATGACCGCCATGGTGACCCTCGACAAGCATTTGCCGCTCGACGAGGCGCTCGAATTCACGCGCGACGACCGTACCTCGGAGGGCTGGGGGCGATCGCCGCTGCACCCCGGGGTTCCCATCACGCGCGGCCAAGCCTTGCATCTGGCGCTGATGTCTTCGGAAAACCATGCCGCGAATCTGCTGGGAAGAACCTATCCCGGAGGGCTGCACGCGTTCGTCGTCGCGATGAACGCCAAGGCGCGTGCGCTCGGGATGACGCATTCGAGTTTTGCCGATTCGATCGGGCTCAATCCCGGCAACCGGGCGAGTCCGGAGGATTTGGTGCGCATGGTCAGGGCGGCGTATCACTACGGGTTGATCCGGCGGTATTCGGTGAGTTCCGGGTACGATTTCCGGATCGGACGGCGCATGTTCCACTTCCACAGCACCGATCGCCTGGTCTACAACCACAGGTGGCACCTCGCCCTGCAGAAGACCGGATACATCTCGGTCGCCGGACACTGTCTGGTGCTGTCGGCCGACATCCAGGGGCGGCGGGTCCTGATGGTGCTGCTCGATTCGGCCGGAAAGTATTCGCGCTTCGCGGATGCGCAGCGCGTCCGCAACTGGCTGGAGACGCGGCACTACGCCCGGACGCGCGCCCCGGCCGAGCGGCGGCAGCCGTCGGCGTGACCGGACAGGGGCCGACCGGCTCGCTCAGCCGGCCGCCGGCTTGCCGTGCCCGAGCGCCGCGGAAATTTTTGCGGCGGTTGCCTGCAGGTCGCTGATCCACGTGTCCTGCATCCGCTCCGTCGGAGCGGATAGCGACAGGCCCGCGACGACCATTCCCGAGTCGTCGCGAATCGCTGCCGCGATGCAGCGGACCCCGAGTTCGAGTTCTTCGTTGTCGCGCGCGTAGCCCCGAGACCGCACCTGGTTGAGCTCGCGTTCCAGTCGCACCGGGTCCGTGATGCTGTTGCGGGTGTGTCCTGCCAAGCCCGTGCGCGCTGCGTAGGATCGGACCGCGCGGAGATCGTCGTGGGCGAGGAAGAGCTTGCCGCTGGAGGTCAGGTGCAGCGCCGCATGGCCGCCGATCGCGCGGACCACCTGCATTCCCGACCGCTCGCTGTAGGCGCGCTCGACGTAGACGATTTCGTCACCCTGGCGTACCGATAGGTTGACCGTCTGGCCGGTTCGCCGGTGTAGTTCGCGCATGGGCTCCAGCGCCGCATCGCGCACGCTGAGCCGCGCCTTGACCAGATTCCCCAGTTCGAGCAGCCGCATTCCCAGCCGATAGGAGCCCGGGACATCCCCGCGATCGACGAACCGGCCGGCCACCATGTCGTTGAGGATGCGGTGCGCGGTCGACGGGTGCAGCGATGTGGTCTGGGCCAGATCCTTGAGGCTGACCGGACCGGACCGTGCGGCAAGGGCATCGAGCAGGTTCATCATGCGCTCGATCACCTGAATCGCGGTGCGCTCGCTCGTATGCGGCGCAGGCAGGACGGGTGCGGCAAGCGGGGTGGCGCCGGGTTGCGATGAAGCGGGCATGCCGAACTGTATATCACGATGTGAAACGTGGTGGGTGCGCTCCCCGGCTCCGGTTGCCTGCGGCGATCGCTTGCCGGCATTCGGAGACGAGCGCCGGGCCCCGGTAGATCAGGCCCGTATAGACCTGGACGAGCGTCGCGCCGGCCCGGATTTTTTCCGCTGCGTCTTCTCCGCGCAGGATGCCGCCGACGCCGATGATCGTCATCGCGCCCTGCAGGTGGCGGGCCAGGGCGGCGACGACCGCGGTGGAACGCTCCCGCAGGGGAGCGCCCGACAGGCCGCCCCCCTCGTCGGCGTTGCGCCGCCCCGCGATGCCGTGGCGGGAGATCGTCGTGTTGGTTGCGATCACCCCGTCGACGCCGAAGGCGACCAGGGTGTCGGCGATGCGCGGGATCTGCGCATCCGCCACGTCCGGCGCGATCTTCACCGCCAACGGAACCCGGCGGCCGTGGGTCTGCTCCAGTCGCGCCCGCTCTTCGCGCAGCGCGCCCAGCAGCCGCTCCAGCTCTCCTTCTCCCTGGAGGCTGCGCAGGTCCTGCGTGTTGGGGGATGAAATGTTGATGGTGACGTAGCCGGCATGGCGATATACCGCCGCCAGCCCGGCGCGATAGTCGTCGAGCGCGCGGTCGATCGGTGTGGCGGCGTTCTTGCCGATGTTCAGCCCCAATACGCCGCGGTACCGTGCCCGCGTCGCATGCTGCACGAAGCGATCCACGCCATCGTTGTTGAATCCCATCCGATTGATCAGCGCCTGCTCCGAAGGCAACCGGAACATGCGTGGTTTCGGGTTCCCCGGCTGCGGGCGGGGGGTCACCGTGCCGGCTTCGATGAAGCCAAAGCCCAGGCAGCCCAGTGCGTCGACATGCGCGGCGTTCTTGTCCATCCCCGCCGCGAGCCCGACCGGGTTGGGAAATGTCAATCCCATCGCCTGTACGGGTTCCCCGTCCAGTGGTACGGCGTCGGCACGCAGGATGCCGAGATCGTAGGCGCGCTGCAAACCCTCGAGCGTCATTTCATGGGCACGCTCGGGATCGAAGGAAAAGAGCAGTGGGCGGGTGATGCGGTATAGCGCACCACAACCCAGGACGCGGGGTTCGGTCATGTCTGTCGTTGTTGCCGTGAGCGGTGTTGTGGGGAGGGGGGCTAGGAGGCGGCATCCGCGCGCCGCCAGCGGCCGCTTTGCAGCAGTTCGTAGGGGCGGAAATGCGCCTTGTAGGACATCTTGCCGCAGCCTTCGATCCAGTAGCCCAGATAAAGATACGGGAGGGCGAGTTCCCGGCATTGCACGATCTGCCACAGCACGTTGTACGTTCCGTAGCCGGCGCGCGGTTCGTCCGGATCGTAGAACGTGTACACGGAGGACAGGCCGTCGTCGAGGATGTCGATGATCGACACCATCCGCAGCGGTCCGGCTTCGCCGCCGGCAGTGGGGTCGCGGAATTCCACGAGACGGGAGTTGACCTTCGATTGCAGGAGGAACTGCGAGTACTGCTCGCGGCTGTCGTTGTCCATGCCGCCGCCCGCGTGCCGCGCGGTCTGGTATCGCAGGTAGAGGTCGTAATGTTCGTCCTCGAAGCTCATTTCGACGACGCGGCTGCACAACGTCCGATGCTGCCGCCAGCTCCTACGCTGGCTGCGGTTCGGGGTGAAATGCGCCACCGGGATGCGGATCGGGATGCACGCGCGGCAGCCCTCGCAGTGGGGACGGTAGGTGAAGATGCCGCTGCGGCGGAATCCCGCGCGGACGAGGCCGCTATAGACGTCGGCGTTGATCAGGTGGGCCGGGGTCGCCACCTGGGAGCGCGCCTGACGACCCTCGAGATAGCTGCAAGGATAGGGCGCCGTTGCATAAAACTGCAACGTCGAGAATGGCAGCTCCTTGAGGTTGGCCACGCTTCAGTGCAATTCCAGCAGTTCGTTCAGCCGTCGGTCCCGGTACGCGCCCCACGGCACGGCCTGCCGTGCCAGCGCGTCGTGCATGCGGTCGCAGAACTCCGCTCGCGGAATCTCGCAGGCACCCAGGGACGCGAGGTGGCGCGTATTTTGCTGACAGTCTATCACCGGCACCTGCTCCCGCCGCAGGATGGCCACCAGGCCGGCCAGGGCGATCTTGGACGCGTCGCGCGTGCGCGAGAACATCGACTCGCCGTAGAACATCCGGCCCAGGCTCACGCCGTACAGTCCGCCGACCAAGTCCCCACCCGCCCACAACTCGACCGAGTGCGCCAGCCCCTGCTCGGCGAGGTCGCAGTACGCCCGGACGATTCGTTCCGTGATCCAGGTTCCGTCCTGCCCGCGCCGCGGCGCAGCGCAACTGCGCATGACGGCTTCGAATGCGGTGTCGACGCGCAACGCGAGGTCGGCGTCCGTGGCGGCCGCGCGCAGCGTCTTGTGCAGCGAGCGCGAAACATGGAATCGGTCGGGGAAGAGCACCATGCGCGGGTCGGGGCTCCACCAGAGGACCGGTTGGCCGGCCTCGTACCAGGGGAAGATGCCGGCCTGGTAGGCCGCCAGCAGTTGCCCGGTGGTGCAATCCCGCGAGGCCGCGAGCAGACCGTTGGGTGCTTCGAGGGCGTTGCCGACGCCGGGAAACGGATCCCCCGGCTCCAGCCACGCGATCATGTCGCGATGCCGGGGGCGGGCGACCGGGGAGGCAACTCCAGGACGTGCAGGCCGAACGCGCCGCGGCGGCGATCATCGAAGAAGCGTTCCAGGGTGGTCGCGACCGTGCGGAAGGCGATTTCGCTCCACGGGATTTCCGCCTCTTCGAACAGGCGCACGTCGAGGCTTTCTTCCCCCGGGCCGAAATCCAGGTCGAGCAGGCGCGCCAGGTAGAAGATGTGGATCTGTTCGGCGTGGGGGATGTCGAGCAGGCTGAAGAGCGGCCCGATTTCCACCCGGGCGCGCGCCTCTTCTTCGGTTTCGCGCTGCGCGCCGCGCGCCGTCGATTCGCCGATCTCCATGAATCCCGCCGGCAGCGTCCACGCGCCATGGCGGGGTTCGATCGCGCGGCGGCACAGCAGGACCCGATCCCCCCAGACCGGGATCGTTCCGACGACCGGCCGCGGGTTGACGTAGTGAACCCGGCCGCAGGCATCGCAGCAATCACGCTCCCGCGTATCCCCGGACGGAACGCGCCGGGAGATCGCGTTTCCGCAGGCGGAGCAGAATCGGGCGAACGGGGTCGAGGTCACGGCGTCAGTGTAGCAACGCCGCGCAGCCGGTTGCCGTCGCTTCGGCGGGTCGCGCCCCGGCAAACAAACCGCTCCCCATTGCAAGCCTTGCAGCCTGGCAGAAGAGGGCATTCCCGTTCGTATGCAACCTCCTTCGCCAGCATCCTTCGCCGACATCGGGCCGGCGCGCACGCACGACACCCGGCAACCTGCACCACGCAGTTCCGTTCCAAACAGAATGTGAAGCACCACACCAGCGAGTCATTGCCGCTATGCTTCCTCGACCGCGAGCAGCGCCGAGGCTGCCACGGCAAGTCCGATACCCAGCAGCTTGAACGTTCCGGGAGCTTGGCCGGCGATCGCCATTGCGATCAGCGCGGTGAGGAGCGGAGAGGCCGCGTTGGTGAGCGTCGACACGACCATCGCCTTGCCCTCGCGCAGCGCGTAGACCAGCGAGAGCGATCCCACTGCATTGAGCAACTGGATGCCTGCGGAAAGCAACGGCCCCTTCGGCCCCCAGTTGATGGGGGCGGACCAGTTCGTGCGTGCCAGCGCGAGCGGAACCAGCAGCAGCCCTCCCAGTGTCATGTAGCAGAAGATCGCCCCGGTGTTCATCGAACGGTGCCCGATCTTGATGAAATAGTTCTGCACGCCCCACGTCAGCAGGATGAGCAGCGACAGGAAGAACCATAAGCCGAGGTGGGACGATCCGGCGCCAGGCTTCCAATCGTTGAGCAGCGGCAGTGCCGCAAGCGCCAGCACGATCCCGACCGTGCCGACCCGCCCCGTGCGTTCGCCCAGGAAGGCGGCGCCGAGCGCGATCGTGATCACCGGCGCGAGCGAGATGGTGGGGAAGATCAGGTACGACGGCCCCATCGACAGGGTCGGGAAGAGCAGGATCACCCCGCCCGCGCCGGTGATGCCGATCGCCAGTCCGAGGGCCAGGGAGCGCGGACCGGGTGGTGCCGTCCAGCCTTCCCGCCGCCAGACATAGGTCGCCGGCAGCAACATGGTGATCGACCAGACCACGTAGGTCAGGGTGTCCGGAAAGCCATGGCGAGCGGGCAGGTCGCTCAACGCGCCCCAAAGCCCCCAGGCAACGGTGGTGACCAGTGCGTAGGCAAGCCAACGTCGGCCACCCGATGACGATGCCATGCGGTCCCTTTCCCGATCCGAAATGTGAGCGCTGCCCGCGATGCGTGGCGGGGCGTGCGCCGCGATGGTATCGGACGCCGTGCCCACAACGATGGATGCCCAACCTGCCGGGCGGGGAAAATCCGATGGCCCGGATACGGGCTCGAGATTTCGTGTACAATTCCGCTTCTGCGCTGCACGAAAACCGCGAAACCGGTCGTGCATCCTCTTCTCGTGACGCGGGGTGGAGCAGTCTGGCAGATCGTCGGGCTCATAACCCGAAGGTCGCAGGTTCAAATCCTGCCCCCGCAACCAACGAAATCAACGGCTTACCGATGGGTAGGCCGTTTTCGTTTTGGGCCGGGGTAGCGCCGGGGTAGCAGCGGGGGCGATTTCGCGGCTTTCATAGCGTCGGCTCCTGGCATGTTGGCATTTGCCCACCTGACGGTGCCCCACGGGAGGGATCATCCGGGCAACTGGGAGAATCCCAGTTGAAGGTGCCGAATCCGGGCAG
Source organism: Pseudomonadota bacterium (assembly GCA_021778935.1). The sequence goes on from JAJYBQ010000004.1 coordinate 14,743, forward strand.
CCCTGCGTTTGCAGACCTGAAGGCGTCCCCGCCGCATCCGGGCCGTCGCACGCGTGCTTCCGGTACGCAGTTTGGGGCGCGGTGGTGGAACGTGTTTGGTCGTATGAACCGCCGCCGCGCTTGCGTTTCTTCGGTGTGCCGATTATCCCGGCAAATCCAGAAATCCCCGTTCCCGGATCAATGCCGGCGTCGCCATCCCGCCGGTCGTTCACAACGCGTCTTCGTTACGCAGCCCGCTTCGAGCTGGCATCGGGGAGGCGCCCTGCGGGCGCCAAAAACCGGAAAAGAAAGAACCGAAACCCCGTCCCGCCTACATCATCCGGGAGCCCACGGCAACGCCCCGTTCAAACTCCGCGGCAAATATCCGCGGGTTCTGGCAGCCATCTACGAATAGGGGGCGGTAGATTCGGGGGTTCGGACAGGCCGCCATTTGGAGCAAGGATTTGCCATGGACGTTTACAAAAGGCTGGAAGCACTGTCGCAAGAGGAGTACGAGCGGGCATTGCGCGCAGTCCTTCCCAAGATGACAACCGCCCAACGGAAGATGCTGGCGGCCCACGCTGGCGCTCCTGAGGCATCTATCTCAATGACGGAACTTGGGGAAGCGGCCGGCTATGCAAGTCATCAAATGGCGAACATCCAGTACGGTCGCCTTGGCCGTCGACTGGGGGAATACCTCGGAACTAACGCCGTCCAGCAACAAATTCAGAACATGGCATGGGCGAGTAAAGAGGATGGGGAACATTGGCACTGGACTCTCCACCCGGCGTTTCTTTCGGCCATACGTGCAATTGGCGTAAGCCGAATCCTGACTGACATTAGCGGAGGTCGGGACGATGCGGCGCCGGTAGCGAACTCAAACGCCCCAACCGAATGGTCCGAAGATGAACTGCGAGCATCAGTTTCCGCGTACCTGGATATGTTGAAGTGCCAGGCAGAAGGTCGGTCGTACGTGAAGAAAGACGTTTACCGGGGCCTGGCAGGAAGGTTCGGTCGGACCGAGAAGGCATTCGAGTACAGGATGCAAAACATTTCCTACGTCATGTCGCTCCTGGGGCGGGAATGGGTCAGCGGGTTGTTGCCGGCTCGAAATGTCGGCGGTGATGTTGCGGTCCGCATTGAGAGATTGATTGCCGAGTTGGAGCAACGGGAGTCGGTGGCGACAGTCGAGGACGAAATTCGGGTCAGGCGACTCCGTTTGGAATCGGGAATGGCAAAACCGACGGGGGCGGCATCCCCCGCAAGAGCTTCAAGACTCGCGAGCGGTTACGCACGAGACCCAGCGGTAAAGGCGTGGGTTCTGCGCAGGGCCAACGGGAAATGCGAGTCATGCGGCGAGGATGCGCCTTTTCTGGACACCGACGAACTGCCTTTCTTGGAGGTGCATCACGTTCGGCACCTTGCAGATGGAGGGTCGGACCGGGTAACCAATGCGGTTGCGCTTTGCCCGAATTGCCACAGGCGCCTTCACTTTTCGTTGGACCGAAAGATTTCGCGGGAGCGGCTCTATGCGCGGGTGAAGGAGCTTCTACGTGAATGAGATACCGGCGTATTGCCTAATGATTTCGTATTCTGTGCGGCGGCGAGATGGGGAATGGAGGTTGGCGAAGCGGGGCCGGTAGCCCTGGATGGAAGGCGAAAGCCGAGCAGTGCTTGCCGCTTGACGTTCGCGCCCTTTACCGGCGAAACGCTGCATCTGAGCTATTGCGACCGATGGCAAGAGCCGCGCGCAGCAAATTCGCGTGGAGGGTACGCCCTGCCATTTCGGAAGATCGCGGTCTTGGTTTCGCTGCCCGGTCTGCTCGCGGCGCGTGGCGGTCCTCTATTGCCGAGGTGGGCGCTTTGCCCGTCGGCATTGCCAGCGCATTGCGTACCTGTGCCAGGCCGAGGATGCAATCGGTCGCGCCGCTCAATACACGTCCGCATCCGGGGTGATGATCTGCACCGTAATCTTCCCGTCCGCCGCCTCTTTCACCGTCTCGTGCGCCCGCAGCATCAGGCTCAAAAGGTAGGCGAGCCGTGTTGCCCTTTGCGCGTCGAGCCGTCCATGCCGCGTATCGCGGTAGAGGCGTTCCAATTCTTCGAGCACACCGCGCGGCGTCGATAGATCAATGGGCGGCCTGCCCCGACGGGGGATGAGGGCGTCCGGTACTTCCCCGATTTCACAGCCTTGCGGCGGCTTTTTGCTCATGGCGTTCTCTCATCGTTTCACGAAATACCGCGGCGGGCTTCGGCGGTCCATTCGTAGCCGTGATTGTGCAAGCTTAGTAAGCGAATTACTAAATTGCATCGCTTATTCAATTCCCCGCTCCCCGGTCTTGCCCTTGGCCCGCGATTTCATGCCCACGGCGTCGCCTTCACTGCTCCGCCCGTTGCAGCATGGCGAGTATCAGAAACGGGTCATACCGATCCGCCGGGATGCGAAGCTCGCCGGTTGCGATCCCGCCTTGGGCCATCCTCACCGCTACGGTTGCGATGACCGTTCCCGGCTCGGCGTCGGGGTCGAAGATCACGTGCCGGTGGCGTTCGGGATGCTCCCGCAAGACGGCCAGCACCCGTTCCCGCCGCCGCTCCATCGCCGGATCGTCGGGCAGGTCGGAATCGGCCTGCACTTCGGAATCCCGTCGAGACTCCCCGAAGGATTCCAGGTCAGGCAGGTTCGCGGCTTCCGGTCGCAACTTTCCGGCGATGAGGTCGGCCAATCTCAACGCCGTGGGCATCGGTTTTCGGATAGTTGCGACAGCGACAGTTGCGACAGTTGCGACAGTTCGCCCCCTTTCCCCCTCTTGTGTCGCAACTGTCGCAGGTGTCGCAGTCGCAAACTTGTCGGGGGCGCTCTTTCCGGCGATCAGTTTGGCAAGACTCAAAGTTTCACTCCAGTGAGTGCGGGGTTCACCTCGATGGTTTTGCGCCGCCCGCCTTGGGTCACCTTCACGCGGCCAAGCTCTTCGAGGTCACGCAATGCCGCCGCGAGCTTTTCCTTGTCGCGGACCGGCCCGAGTCGTTGCGCGTCGCGGGTCGGGACAAGGCGCGTGCGCTCCCGCCGGCAATACTCGATCACCCAACTATCCACGCGCGCCGCGTCCGCCATTTCGGACGGTAGTGCAAGCTCGCCAAAAAAGCGTTTCGATTCGTTCAAGTGCCAGGCAGTAATGCGACTCGCACTTTCGAAAGCTTCAATGCCGATAGCGCCGCCCGCCCCCGTGAATATCTGGAACAGTGCCGACAGCCGTGCCGCGTTGTCTGCGGATTTGCTCGCCACGTCGCGGACGTCGTAAAGCTCACCGCCGCCCGCCAGTTCACTTTCAATGGCGTTGTGATATTCCACCCAAGCCGCTTTCGCGTCCGCGTCAAGCGTGAGCATAGGAGGCGTCAACGCGCCCCCTTCATCTATCGGAACAGGTTGATCCAGGATCGCGGCAACGCGCCGATGGTACGCGGCAAGATGCGGCCAAGTCGCAGGCCCGTCCGGTGCGGCAGGGTCTATCTGGCGCATTCCCTGGGTCGAGCCAGGCCACGCCACAAGGAAGCGCGCCAGGAATCCAGTGCCCCGCGCCAGCGCCCCGGATCGGGTGAAGAATTCACGCAAAGTTGGCTCCTGCACTTGTAGTGCAATGGTGAGCCGCGCCCCGCGCACGGAGAACGATTCGGTCGTTCGCCGGTCAATGGTCATGGTTTTGCCGTCCCAGAGTTGGTTCAGCAAACCCAAATTCCGCATGACGGAATCCTTGCCCATGCCATGGGACCCGAACACAATTCCGGCCTCGGCGGACACCACTCCGCCCGACGGCCACTGTTTCGCCAGCCCATAAGCCAAAGCCTCGGGAGTCGCGTCGGCATACAGCAGACGGGGAATTCTCGGCGGCTCCGGTCTGTCATTTTCCAGAGTGCGTAACGCCGATTCCATGCCTGCCGTCGATCTTTGTTCCTTGGCCAGATGGCGGATTTTTTCCTTGATACCTTGGCGTTTGGCCTCCCATCCATCGGATGCCGCCCGGTAGTCTTTTAATGCAGGTTTTGCGGCGTCGGCTTGGTCCTCCTCGTATTTGATGATGGTCTTGGTGAAGAAGCCATCGCATGTGGACTTTCGTTCGCCCGAGTCGGCAATCACCAAAATGAACAGCCCGACAGGCCCGGAAAGTTTTTCCAGCCGCTTCGCGTCGACGTGCGCTTGGCAGGCCAGCGACAGCGCCGCCAACGCTGACGACGCAACCAGCGCGACAGGGGCCTTGACGAATCCCGCCACCTCCTCGACGGCGGCGCGAATCCCACGCGGAAGCGCGTCAACCGGGTAGGGCTCGGGCGCCATCTTTTCGATGAGCGGCAACGGCGGCGGCCACGCGTCCGACCATTCTTGCGATGCCTCGGTCGCTTCCTGGACGATTGCCGCGGTGTCCGGGGGAGGAATGATGCCCTCGATCAAACAAAATTTTACGATCTCATCCGCCGCGGCCTCAAGATCGCCGCCTTCGCACGCGCGGTCCATGATCGCTTGCACTAATGCCGGCGGCAGTCGGGAGTCGCTCAGGATGGGGGCCGCGATGGTCATTTGGCCACCGCGACGGTGCGCGTTTCAATGAATTTATCGAGATCCTCGGCGCGATAAAAAACGCGGGCTCCCACCTGCACATGCGGAATGTCGTGCCGCCGGGAACTTCTCCAACAGTTCAGGGTGTGGGGGGCCACGCCAAGGTAGGCGGCGGCCTGCGCAACGGTCAAGCGCGATTCACGCTTGCGCGCCAGGGATTCGGGAAGATTTTGGTGCACTTATTCGCTCCTTGCGTATGCGCCGCGAAATTTCGCGTGCATCTGTGGAACGAATTGTCAATTCAAAGAATCGGAGGACTGTGCGCAATCGAAAACGGATTACGATTTTCCCCGCTCATCACGTGCGATTTTGCCCAGAACCTTCCGCACTTCCTCCGGCGACGCGCCGACGGAAGGCGCGATCAAGCCCGCGGCGACTCGCTTACTTTTCTTTCGTAGCGCCGGGTCCTTCTTTAGTTCCGCCTCTACTTTCCCCCTTACGCGCTTCCTCGTTTCGTGGCCGATCTCCCGGCGCTCCCAGCTTGCCTTCCGCGTCCGGCGGTCCTTTGCTCGCTCCGTCATGGCCTCGTCCAGGGTCCATACGGCCAGCATCCCGCGCAGAGATTGCAGGCGCAGCGCGGCGCCGGCGGCGGCCTTGTGCCAGTCCTCATCCCGGCGCTGCACGGCCTCGATGTCGCGGGCGATCCATTCCAGCAATGCCACAGCCAAAACTTGGGGCCGCTGGTACGCCAGATCGTGCATAGCGCGATTTTCAGGATGCGACAAAGCATTGGCCGCCAGTATCCGCAAGTCGTCCCCTGGGGCCGCTATTCCGATCTTGCGGGCCTCGTCGAGCACGGCGGAAAAGTCCTCCGCAAGGTGCCCCGTCGATTCGCCCGCGAGATACCCTGCCGCGAGCACGTCCAGCAGACTCATGCCGCCTTCCCCGTAATCGGGATCGTCTCGCCTTTCTCTTTGACGCCTGCCGCTTCCAACATCGCAGCGGTAGCCGTCTCCATCGCCTGCCGTACAGGGTCGGTATCCAGGCGCGCATAAATCGCCGTCGCGGCTTGGGATCGGTGCCCGAGGGATTTCCCGATCACTACGAGCGATGCCCCGGTGCGGGCCTGCCAGCTTCCCAGGGATCGCCGCAGATCGTGGATATGCACGTCGTCCAGGCGGGTGCCGGTGGTGTCGATCTTGAATTGCGCCGCCTGCTCGCGAGCAAGCTTCAAGCATCGTCCGATGGATAGATCCGTCCGCACAGCGCCCCCTACGGCTTCGATACGGACCTTCAGTTGCTTTAATTCATCCCGGTCTAGCACCCGCAGCCATGCCTTGCGCTCGCCGCTGGTATGGCCGCGCTTCGAGTCCTCGTTCGTTGCCGGGAATACATAGACCCCTTTGGCGATTTCCCTCCGATCGGTGAGGATGGAAACGGCCTCGGGAACGAGCGGAATATGCAAGGGTTCGCCGTTCTTCGACGCTTCGCCCGGAACGATCCACATGCCGCCGGTCAGATCCACGTCTTGCCAGCGCATCCCGGCAACATTCGCCCGCCGCGCGCCGGTGAGCAGGGCGAGCAGGAAAAAGTCCCGGAACGTATCGTTTTCCTCGGCGAGCGAAGCGAAGATGCGGGGGAGTTCGTGCGGCCTGAGGAATCGTTCCCGGCTCTTTTCGCGGTTGTCGGCGATCCCCTTCGCCGGGTTCGTTTCGATCAATCCCCATGCGACGGCCTTACCGAATACCGAGGAAAGCAGATCTTTTACGCGATTGGCGAGGATGGGGTGTCCATCCTTGGTCAGTCCCAAATGAATCGCAGCAAGATCCTGCCGGGTGATCTTGGAGAGCTTCTTTTTGCCGAGCGGCTTTTCCAGGTAGTCCCGGAACTTTTGCTCATCCTCGCGCCACGTCCGCTTGTTCGGCTTGGCGTGCCGCTCCATGTATTCGGCAAACAGGTCGGCGAACGTGGGCTCTCCCTTGTGGGCGCGCTTGATCTCTGCCGGGTTCGCGCCGCCCGCGATAGCGCCGTTCAGTTGCGCGGCTGTCCGGCGCGCGCCTTCGGTTTTCAGGTCGTCCGGGAACCGCCCCAGGGTTACGCGCTCCATCGGGCCATTCTTGACGCGGCGGAGCAAACAGAACGTCTTGACCCCGGATGCGGCAACTCGCAGGCGCAGGCCGCCCATTTCGGTATCGATGTACTCCGCGCGTCCGGTTTCGGGCACCGGCAATGCCGCCAGGGTTCGATCCGAGAACCTGATTTTCTCTGCCATCTTCGGCCTTACTGCCCCCCATTCCGGGGTAGCACTGGGGTAGCACCGGGGTAGCACTGGGGTAGCAAAAACCCGGAATTCACGGGAAACCTCGTAGAACACCGGGAATCCGTAACACCTTGAAATAACGAGAGAAGTATAACGGCAGAGAACCTGGGAGAACATCCCGAAAAGGCGGGATTCAGGACTCATAACCCGAAGGTCGCAGGTTCAAATCCTGCCCCCGCAACCAACGAAATCAACGGCTTACCGATGGGTAGGCCGTTTTCGTTTTGGCGGTTCTCGGACCGTGTAGGGGCGATGCAGCACCCGGCGCGGAAAACGGATATTCACCCGGTCCGGCGCGTCACCCATCGCGGCGGGGTCCACCTTCACCAGCGCCCAGCACCAGCCCTTCGGAATTGCCGTTCAACGCTTTTCGCGAGAATAAAAACTCAGTTCAATGTATTGCTGATATCGAGCAGCTTGTGGCGAACCGGGTTTTCTTCGAACGCGTTGGTGCGACGTAGGTCGTCGACCAGCCCGGCGAGCTCGGAATAGTCGAATTGCGCGCACCACCGTGCGATTTTCGCGATCGCGTCGACATACCCCGTCGGGTCGTTGTGTTGGGTGAGTTGCTTGGCACAGTCGACGTATTGCGGATGAAAGAGAGTCGGGATGATGACCCGACACAACCCCATGCGGGAAAGCTCGGCGTTCATCAGGAGCCGAGACAAACGACCGTTGCCGTCCGCGAACGGGTGTACTTCGCTGACGAGGAACCCATAGAAGATCGCCCGTGCGAGACCCTCGGGAATCGATAGGGCGATGCGGGAGCACCCTATCAGGGTTCCCCGGACCAGTCCCGGTTCGACAAAGCATGAGTTCCCGGCGATATTGGGCTGGGTTTTGAATTCGCCTGGGTGAATCTCGGGGCGCCTGCTTAGCATCTGACGGTGCCAGTCCTGCAGGGATTGAAGAAAATCCTCGCCGGGCGGTGGCGGCGCATTGCGGTACGGGGCGGTCTGCGCGAGGTGAAAGACGCCCAGGATGTCGTGGGAGTCTTTGGGCCGATCGGCGACGATCTGGTTGCGAAGGGCGATGCTCTCGGCTTGCTCGATGGGGAACTTCGTTCCTTCGACATAATTCGAGAAGTAGGCTTCCACGAAGGCGAAGTTCACCCGCGCTACGCCGGACGACGCAACGTCCGTGATCGACGGGAGGCTCGTTGTACGCAACCGCCCGGCAAGGAGCTCGAAGCGATCGCGTCTCTCCTGGTCAACCGGTATTCCGGCGGCAGCGAGTTTGCCGTCCCGGGTGCGTAAGTGTCCGCTGGCTCGGGTGCCGAGCAGGGCGCCGATGATTCGTGCGAGCGTCTCCGCGCGGCGCCCTGCGCCGAGCGCCTCGGCGATTGCCGAGGCTTGGTCTCGAATTTCGTTGAGCTTCGCCTCCCCGGATGCATTCAGGATTTCGACGAGGCGTTTCTCGACTTCTTCCGTCCCGAGGCGTATGCGGGAGACGGCCCCCAGGTTTTCGAGCAGCCACCGCGGTCGCGAGGCCCAAAATAGGCCCGTGTTGCCGAGCTTCATGTCCGCAGGGAGCGGGCCCGATCCGCGATAAAGGGAGATCGTTACACCGGGCAATTTGTGCCCGACGTTGAAAATGGTCGGGTGCGTGAGGGTGATCATGCCGTCGGGCGTCAACCCGCCGTAGGCCGCGCTTGCGTGGGAGACGACGGCGTTTGGCGCAATATCGCCAGCCAGGGACTGCCAGTTTCGCCGCACCAGCGCGGCGACCTCATCGGGCGTGCCGGCGGGAACGTAGACACCGCGCCGTAGGCGTTGAAGCTTGCCCTCCTTGGCCAAGCGTTGGACGTGGCGGGCTTCTGCCGGCGTCAACCTGGAGACGAAGGTGATCTCCTCGGCTGGCTGTCGCGAAGCGGCTATCGATGGAACGGCCATGTCATGGCTTTGTCGTTATATGACTAAATGTATTGTAAAAATTGTCGCAAATAGACTATATATAGCTATAATACGACAAACGCCAATATGGTGGTAGCTATATTACGACAATCCGGGGGCGTGCACGTTGATTTGCGACGACCGGCGCTAGGGCGCTGCAATGGCGCACCCACCATGTGCTCGGCTACCTCGGTCTGGGATGGTCCCGCGCGGTCGGCAGCCCGCGCAGCGTCCCGGCCCCATGCGGCCGGGAGCGCGGATCTACTCGGGGATCAAGGGCATGGTGAGCGATTCGTCGTCGTTCCGCCTGGAGGCTTCCAATGACGCCGCTGCGTTGAGGATCGATGCGCCGGAGGTGTCCCACTGCGGAGCCTCGGTGTCGGGACGCCGCAGCGCGTACGTCGCAACCTGCATGGCTGTCCCGGGGCGGCAGAGATGGAATCCCTGCACGATGTCGCAGCCGAGCGAGCGGAGCAGTTCGATCTGCTCGCTGCGTTCGACGCCTTCGGCCACCACCTTCTTGTCGAGCGCGTGCGACATGGTGATCAGTGCGGCGAGAATCGCACTGCGATTGTTTCCCCGGACCGCGCCATGCAGGAAGCTGCGGTCGAGTTTGAGGACGTGGGCCGGTATGTCGAGCAGGTTGCCGAACGAGGAGTATCCGGTTCCGAAGTCGTCGATTGCAAATGTGACGCCTACTGCGGCGAGTCGGTTCAAGGCATCCTTGACCGCCGCGTCGCCGTGAAGGTTCATCGACTCGGTGATTTCGATTTCCAACGCGCCGCGTGGCATCCCGGTGGTTTGTAGCGCGGCGATCACCATGCCGACGAAGTGCGATCGGCGCAACTGGGCGGTCGATACGTTTACCGTCACCCGGGGGATCGGCACACCTGCGGCGCGCCAGCGCCGGTGCTGTTCGCACGCCTCGATCAGAACCCAGGTGCCGATCGCATCGATCAGTCCGACCGCTTCGGCAAAGGGCAGAAACTCGTCCGGTGCGAGCGGGCCCCGGACCGGATGCTGCCAGCGCAGCAGTGCTTCGACGGCAAAGATCCCTCCCGTCTGCAGGTCGACCAGCGGCTGGAAGTGCAGGAGGAATCCTCCGTGTGCAAGCGCCCCGCGCAAATCCGCTTCGAGCGTGGCCCGGTTCCGTGCTTCCACGGCCATTCCCTCGTCGAAGTATGCGTACCGGTTGCGACCGTCTTCCTTCGCCTTGTACATCGCCGTGTCGGCTTTGCGCAGTAATTCGTCGGGGTCGTTCCCTGCCGACGGATACGCCGCGATGCCGACACTCGCGCCGATGTAGACCGGCTTCCCGTCGATGTCGAAACGCTTGGAGAGCGCGGCGATCAATTGCCTGGCCACGGATCCGGCATCGCGCACATCGGGAAGGTCCGTCAGTACGATCACGAATTCATCGCCGCCGTGGCGGGCTACGATGTCGTCCTCCCGGAGATTCTTTCGGATCCGCTCGGCCGTCGCCCGAAGCACGCTGTCGCCTGCGGCGTGTCCAAGGGTGTCGTTGATCATTTTGAATCGATCGAGATCGAGGAGCAGCACCGCCCCGCGGGTCTTCTTGATCTCGGCCGCCGAGAGCGCGGAACGGAGGGCCGGCAGCAGGACCCGGCGGTTGAGCAGCCCGGTCAATGCGTCGACGTGCGCCAGTTCCTTGATATTGCGATTGTGCTCGACCATCCGGCAAGTCATCCGCAGGCGGCCCACGAGATCGCCCACCAGATCCAGTTGCTCTTCGGTCAGGGGGGGCGACGGGTGGAGTCCGAGGAGGATCGCCCCGCGGACTTTTCGGGTGCCCGGGATCGGAAAGACGGCGGGAGTGAGGTCGGACTTCCAGGTCTCCAGAATGCCGGCGGCCGCATCGGGAATCGGCAGGACTCCCTGCCAGTGCAGCACAGCCTGGCGGGGCAGCCGGTCGGACCAGCCCTTGTCCGACGTGATTTCGATCCGCTCGATCCGATGCGGCTTGTCGGACCGATTTCCGTACGCAAGGGTGCGCGCCGCGGACGGAACGTCATCCAGAATCACGATGATCGACCGGGCATCGGTGACACCGCGCAGCAGGCGGATTGCGCCTTGTGCGATGACGTCGAGGTCCATCGAGGCGAGGATCTCCTTGTCGATGTGCAGCAGTGCCGCATGCGCTGCGACGCTCAGGCCGATCCGCTTGGACGCCTGTTGAAACGGTTGCGTCGTCTCTCCCGTCGCGTTCGCGGCGGGATGGGCAGCGGCGATGCCGTGGTGGCTGATCCGGCGCAGCGCCCGATTCAGCCGTGCGGAACGGGCGATTGCGCCGCCGTTGCGGCCGAGCGCCAGGGCAAACAGGACCAGGATCGCCCCATACGCAAGGATCAGGCCGGCATCGATCCGGGCGGAATCACGGTCGTGCCATCCCAGGTAGGCCAACACGGCAAGAAGTCCCATCAGTTCGAGGAGATCGAAGACGATTTCTCGCACCCACGGCAAAGGCGCGATCGTGCGCCACCGGGATCGGAGCTGGCGTGGCGCAGGCTCGTCGGCGCGGGGAGGGGTCTTCATGGATGCGGTGATCTTCAGACGGGGAGCGGAGATTCGGCAAAATTCGTCAAAATGGCTGAAACGATATAAATGAAACGGGGGGATCATAGCGTGTTTGCGGGATAAAATGCAACATTTATCACATTTGATAGAATCTGCCGCGGGGATATCGATGGAAGGCATTCCATATGACCGGCTTGCGCGATCTGCTGCGATCCAAAGGTGCCGAGGAGGAAGTCTGCTCAACCCGTGAAGCGGCCGAGATCCTGGGTGTTTCGCTGCGCACCATTCAGGTGTGGGTGGACAACGGCATCCTGGATGCATGGAAGACCGCCGGGGGGCATCGAAGGGTCAGTCTGCGCTCGGTTCGCCGGGTCATGGAAGGGCAGTATCCGGAAGCGGGTCCAGGAAATGATGCCGAACCGGACGTGCTCCTCGCGTACCAACCGATCCTGGACAAGAATCAGAAAACCTACGGCCACGAGCTGCTCTATCGGAGCGGCGGTGTGCGACGCGCCCGGTCCGAGGATCCGGTCGCCGCCACCGCCAAGGTGATCAGCGTGGCGTTCGGCGAATTGGGGGTGCTCTCCGCGATGGGCGATGCGGTGTGCTTCATCAACGTCGATCAGGAGATGCTTTTCCGCGACGTGCTCCTGACGCTTCCACCCGATCGCATCGTGCTGGAAGTTCCGGCCGCCACCGAACCCACGGAGGAAGTGCTCGACCGCTGCCGCGGGTTGCGTCGAGAGGGCTACCGGCTGTTGCTGGATAACTTCGTTCCCGGCGTGGACTCGAACCGGCTCCTCCCGGCGATGGCATTCGTCAAGGTCGATTGGCGCAGTGCGCTCGCGCTGCCTCCCGTTGCGACCTGGCTGCCCTCCAACACGAAGCTCGTTGCCGGTCGCGTCGAGACGAAGGACGCCTACAAGCTGGCCCAGCAGGCGGGCGCATCGTATTTCCAGGGATACTTCTTTGCGAGACCCGACATCGTGCGCGGAACCACGTTGGCGCCGCATCGCATGACGATTCTCGAAGTTCTGGCGATGACCCTTGCGGATGCGGATCTTGCCGACATCGAACGGCGCGTCAAGGCAGACCCGGCAATTTGCTTCAGCCTGCTTCGCCTTACCAACTCGGGAGCGTTTCGCAGCGCTCGTCGAATCGACAACATCCGGGAGGTGATCCTGTTGCTGGGCCGCAAGAACCTGCAGCGTTGGCTGCAGGTTCTTCTTTTTGCGCACGAAAGCGATCCTGCCCGCTTCCCGAGCCCGCTGCTGCTGGCCGCGGCCTTTCGGGGGCGCCTGCTTGAATACCTGGCGATGCTGTTGCAAGGCGCGGGAAATTTCCCCGAGAAGGCCTTCATGGTGGGCATGCTCTCGTTCCTGGAAGCGCTGCTGCATGTTCCGCTGTCCGACGTGTTGCGCGGGCTCCACCTTTCCGAGGAGGTGGAAGGGGCTCTGCTGCGCCGGGAGGGGCCGCTCGGTGGTCTGTTGTCGCTGGCCGAGGCGCTCGATCGGGCCGACTTCGACGAGGTGCAGGCGAAGGCGCGAAGTATCGGGATCGGCAACGAGCAATTGCGCAGCGGCTTCATCGATTCCATGCATTTCCGCAGCACGCTGGCCCATGCGTGACGTTCGGGATGGGCAGGGGCCGGCGAGGTTGCCATGCCAATGGGGGGGGGGCGCCCCGGGGAGGGAAAAAAGATTGACAATATATTTGATAAGTAAAAGAATGTTGACGGTAAATCATCAATCGAAGCCCATATCCTCGTGTCGAAATCGAAGGTCCCGGATTCCCTGGAGCGAGTCGGAGCGGCAATCCGCCTGGCGCGCACCCTGCGACGTCTCACGCAGGAAGAGCTTGCGGCCGCCGTCGGCCTCTCGCGTCCGACCGTCGTCGCCGCGGAGGCGGGACGAAGCGTCTCGTCGTACAACCTCTTCGCCCTGTGCGGCTACCTGGGCGTGCACTGGACCGTGGGCGGGATGGCCCAGCCGGCGTATGGGCGCCGCAGGCCTACGATCGCCGAACTGATGAGCTCGGAGCGTTCGCGCCGACGGCGGTTGTCCGCCCCGGACGAGCGTGCGGTGGCCCCGAACGCGTCGCGGGAATCGATGACGATGCCCGTGAAACCGATCGTCGAAACACCCCGAGGCATCATCGCGCCCCGCCGCGCGCGGCCGCGCATCGCCGGGTTGATCGCGGCCGAGCGTCGGCGGCGAAAGCCGCTGCCGCCTTCGGGGGCTTGAGGGGAAGGACGCGATGCCGCTGGACGTGTTCGTCGCCGGCGTCCCGGTCGGCGTCTTGTCCGACGAGTTGGTGGATACCGGCTTCCTCGACTTCGATTACCTGCCGGGCGTCGAGGAGGGCCTGTCCGTTTCGCTGACGATGCCGCCCGATGCCGAGCCGGCCGAGTACCACGGATTCATCGGGCTGCCGCCCCCGTTCGAAGTCTCCCTTCCGGAGGGCGCGCTGCTGGAGGCGATTCGTCAGCGTCTCGGAAAGCATATCCAGGTGGACGACGACTTGGCGTTGTGCAAGCTCATCGGCCGCCGCACCATCGGGCGGGTGAGCTTCGGCGGCACGCCGCTGTCCGAGTCCGGGTTCGACGAGAAGATCCTGGATGCGGCGAAGTCCCGGAACGCTGCGAATCGCCTCGCGGAGATTCTTCGCACCGAACCGCACATGTTCGGGGTGTCGGGGGTCATGCCGAAGATGACGACGCAGCTGCACGAGCGCGGAACGCTCGTTGCGGCGGCGAACATCATCAAGTTCGACTCGCCGGATTTCGTCGGCGCGTCGGTTGTCGAATATGCCTGCCTGAAGGCTTGCGACCGGGCGGGAATCCGGGTCCCGCGATTCCATTTGACGGCCGACGATGCGGCGCTCGTCATCGAGCGCTTCGACATCGGTGCCGACGGCGAGCGTCTGGGCTTCGAGGATGCCTGCGCGCTATCGGGCCTGCGCCGGGGCGGCAAATACAGCGGCTCCGTGGAGCACCTCTTCCGGATGATCGAGAACTTCGTCGACCCGATCGACCAGTTCGAGGACAAGACGGCGCTGCTCAAGCAGATGATCATGAGCGATGTACTGCGCAACGGGGATGCCCACATGAAGAACTTCGCCCTGATCTACGGCCGCGACGTACTGCATCCGCGCCTCTCGCCCGCGTATGACGTGCTCACGACGCAAGTCTGGTTCCCGCAGGACACCCCCGCGCTGCCCCTGCGGAAGGACGTTCGCGAAAGCGGGGAGTGGTTCGACGACGAGGGAATCCGGGCTCTTTGCCGGATCGCGGGCCTGGGGGAATTCGACGGCATCGCATTCCGCGAGCGGTGCCGGGATGGCGCGATGATGGCGTTCGATCAGGTCCTCGCCGATGCTCTCCCGGGCCCGACGCGGGACGCATTGTCGCGGGCGCGCGAGATCATCGATCGGGCTTCGGTTCGGAATGCGGCTCGGCATCGGACGAGGGTCCGGCGCGCGCGCGGCGATTCCTCGGGCGATTCCCCGTAAGCCCGACCTGCGCAACCTCGTGCCTGGTCGGGGTAAGGGCGCCGTCTTCTGGTGGAAAATGGGCTACCGAGGGAGATGTCGGGAACCCCATTTCGTGACGAGGGAGAAACACATGCGTCCATTTTTCTCGAGGGCGGCCGCTCTGGCGCGCCCCATTATTGCCGCCGCAGCCGGGCTGGTCTGCAGCGTCGCGTTCGCGTCATTGTCGGTCGGATCGCAGGCCCCTGACTTCACGACCCAGGCCGCGCTCGGCGGCAAGGTCTTCACGTTTTCGCTGGCGGACGCGCTGCGCAAAGGGCCCGTTGTCCTCTACTTCTATCCCAAGTCGTTTACCGCCGGTTGCACGGTGGAAGCGCACGACTTTGCCGAGGCCTCCCGGCGGTTCCAGGCACTGGGGGCGAGCGTGCTGGGAATTTCTCATGACGACATCCAGACGCAGCAGAAATTTTCGGTGCGCGAATGCCGCAATAAATTCCCGGTCGCCGCGGATGCCGACGCCGCGATCATTCACGAGTACGACGCCGGCATGGCCATCCTCGGCGACACGGCAAACCGGATCTCCTACGTGATCGCGCCGGACGGGAAGGTGTTGTACGTGTATTCCAGTTTCAATCCCGACCATCACGTCGAGAACACGCTCAAGGCGATCGCAGACTGGAAGCGGCACGGCGGCGGGGCCCGCTGACGTCACCGCCCGAGCAGCGCGGCGGCGGCATCCATCTGCCCGTGCTCGAAGGCAGGCGCGAAGTCATCCAGCTCGGCCGCGCGCAATCCGACCTTGGGTTTCGGTGGAAGTCCCTGGAAAGTCGAAGTGGAGCGGGCGATGGGAATCGAACCCACGTCTTGAGCTTGGGAAGCTCAGGTCCTGCCATTGAACGACGCCCGCGGAGGCGCGCATTCTACTGCATCGCTCCCGCTCCCGTCGACGGTCCGGCGCGGACCAGGGTGATGCGCGTGATTTCCGGGCTGGTGCCGAACCGTATGGGCGGTCCCCAGGTTCCGGTCCCGGCGCTGACGTAGACCCACATCCGTTGCTCGCGGGAAAGGCCGGCCACATGCGGCGCGTGCACCAGCCGCACTGCAATCGTCCACGGAAAGAACTGTCCGGCATGCGTATGGCCGGAAAGCTGCAGGTCGAACCCGGCGCGTGCGCCGAGCGGAGCAAGTTTCGGGTTGTGGGCGAGAAGAAGGCGGAAGTCGGCGGGGGCTGCGGCGTCGAGCGAGATTGCCGGTGCGGCGTCGCGATATGCCGGGTCGACGACGCCGCCCACGATGATCGTGGCCGCCCCCTTCCGAATCATGTCGTGTTCGTTCCGCAGCACCCGTACTCCCAGGGCCTCGAAGTGGGTGATCCATTCCTGTGCGCCGGCGTAGCAGTCGTGGTTGCCGAGCACGAAGAACGTCGGCCTTGCCCTGGCCAGCGCGGCGAGCGGCGCGACGTCCGCGGCGATGTGCGCGACCGGTGCGTCGACCATGTCCCCGGTGAACGCGACGAGATCCGGCGCCAGCGCCGCGGCACCGGCGACGACGCGTTCGACGTAGGCGCGGCGGATGGTGCGGCCGACGTGCAGGTCGGAGATCTGCACGATGCGAAAGCCATCGAGGTCGGGATGCAGGCCGGCGATTCGTATCGCCACGTCCTGTACGCGGGGACCGCGCAGGGCGGTGGCGGCGCCGATCGCCATTGCCAGCAGCGATGCGGCGAACACCGCCGGCACGCCGTCCTGCACGATCGCGTCGTGCATGCTGCCGAAGCCCGGCATGCGGGTCGCGAGCAGCGCGGCATCGCGCGCCAGTGTGCCGACGAGCAGGAAACTGATCCACGCCATCGACAGGTAGCTCGCCTGATGGATTGCCCGGTCGAACCACGTCTCGGCCCGCGTGCCGTTGCGGCTCCAGTACGCGACCGGCACGATCCAGACGAGCAGGAAGGGGAGCGCCAGCGCTGCCCGGCTCCACGGTCCGGCGCCCAGGCGCGCGGCGGCGTAGGCGTAGCTGCTGGCGAGGAGCGCACTTACCGCGAGTACGAAGGGTCGAAGGATGCGCGGCGTCACGATGCGAGTGGGTTGGACCGCGTACCATCCCGCTGTCAGGCGGTGGCATTGACGGAATACGGCGGCGAAACACGGGAATCCGGATGGTAACGCGCCACATCGTTCTTCTGGGGGGGGCCCTTGCCGGACTCGCGGTGGGGGCATTGTGCGATCTCGCCGGGTATGTCGAGGCGGCGCAGTGGGCATGGTCCGGAGCCACGCTGGTGGTGCTCGGCCCGGCAATCGCCACTGCCGCGACCGGGATATGGCGGCGCGAGGCCGGCGTCGATCTCATCGCCGTCCTGGCGATGGTCGGGGCGCTGGTCCTCGGCGAACGGCTGGCCGGGGCAATCATCGCGGTCATGCTTGCCGGTGGCGGTGCGCTCGAACAGATTGCCGTGTCGCGAGCGCGGCGCGAATTGAGCGCGCTCGTCGGGCGCGCGCCCCGTGTTGCCCACCGCCGGAGCGGTGCGGGACTCGTCGAAATCGCGGTGGCTGCCGTCGTGCCGGGAGACGTCCTCGTGGTCAAGCCCGGGGAGGTGGTTCCGGCCGATGGCCTGGTTCTGTCCGAGCATGCCGTTCTCGATGAGTCGGCGCTGACCGGCGAATCTCGCCTGGTGGAGCTCGAATCCGGGGAATCCGTGCGCAGCGGCGGCACCAATGCCGGCACGCCCTTCGAATTGCGGGTGACCACCTCGGCCGCGGACAGCACGTATGCCGGCATCGTTCGACTGGTGCAGGCGGCCGAGGAATCGAAGGCGCCGTTCGTGCGTCTCGCCGACCGGTATGCGCTCGGTTTTCTGGCGGCGACGCTGGTGCTCGCCGCAGCGGCATGGGTTGCCGGCGGCAGCCCGATTCGTGCGCTCGCCGTCCTGGTCGTCGCGACGCCATGTCCGCTCATCCTGGCGGCACCGGCGGCCATCATCGCCGGCGTATCGCGCGCCGCGCGGCACGGCATCATCGTCAAAGGGGGTGGGCCGCTCGAAACCTTGGCGCGGGTGACGGTGCTGCTGCTCGACAAGACCGGAACCGTGACCGCGGCGCAACCCCGCGTGGCGACGGTCGAGACGCTCGGGGTGGAGTCGGTCGAGGAGATCGTTCGTCTCGCGGCCTCCGTCGAGCAGCTTTCGCTCCACCCGTATGCGCCGGCCATCGTGCTCGAGGCGCGGGCGCGCGGTGTGGCGTTGCAGTTTCCGCAGGATGTTCGCGAACGGGTTGGTGAAGGCATTGCCGGCACGGTGGACGGGCGCCCCGTCGCCGTCGGCCAATTCGAATTCGTTGCGCCGGGCGCGGCGATGGTCCCCAGGCTGCGGGCCATCGCGGCGCGCACGGCGGTCGAAGGCTCCGCGGCGGTATATGTGGCGATCGACGGCGCGCTTGCCGGCGCGTTCCTGTTGCAGGACCCGATCCGCGCCGAGGCGCCGCGGGTGCTGCGGGCGCTGCGCGCCGCCGGGATCGTGCGTATCCACATGGTCACGGGCGACCATCCCGACGTCGCAGAGCTGGTGGGTGATGCGCTCGGTATCGACCGCGTTTTCTCGGAGCGCACGCCCAAGGAAAAAGTCGAGGTGATCCGACAGGTGCGCTCGGACGGCGTCACCGCGATGGTCGGCGACGGCGTCAACGACGCACCGGCGCTGGCGCTCGCCGATGTCGGAATTGCGATGGGTGCGCGCGGTGCGACTGCGGCGTCCGAGGCCGCCGATGTGGTCCTGACCGCAAACCGCCTGGACGGGTTGGTCACCGCGATCGATATCGCCAAACGAACGCGGCGGTTGGCCCGCCAGAGCGTGTTCGTCGGGATGGGCCTGTCCCTCGTGGCGATGGCGTTTGCGGCCGCGGGGTTCATCGCCCCGGCGGCGGGCGCGGTTCTGCAGGAGGCGATCGATGTCCTCGTCATCGCCAATGCCCTGCGGGCACTGGTCGATTCGGGAGCGCATCCTGGCAATACGCAGGAATCCACCGGAATGGTTCGCGCGTTGGCGTCGGAGCACCGGTCCTTGCAGCCTCAGATCGGGGATATCGCCGCATTGGCCGCGCAGATCGACGTGCTCCCGCCGGACGAGGCGCGCTCGCGCCTCGAGGGGTTGTGCGAGATGCTCGAAAAGGAATTGCTCCCGCACGAGCGCGAGGAGCAACGGACCGCGTACGTCGCGATCCGGAAAATGCTTCGCGACGAAGACCCGACGGGGCCTCTGATCCAGACCCACCACGAGGTGCATCGCCGTGCCCGGTTGCTGCGCCGCCTGGTGGCGCAGTTGCCGGCCGACGGCCCGCGGCCGGAGGACTTGCGGGATTTGCAGCGGATGCTGTATGGGCTGGATGCCATCCTGGCGCTGCATTTCGCCCAGGAGGAAGAACTCTATGCGTTGTTCGAGTCCCCGTGAGCCGGGGGGAGGGCGGCGAAGCCTCCCGATGCGATCCGGTTCACCGTGGCGGCGGGTCCTGCGGGTCGATTCTCGGGCGGGGGATGTGGCCGCTGACCTCGACGCCGTCGCTGTGGCGCAGTCGTGCGAAGGCGGGCAGGGCCAAGAGTGGCAAGAGCGCGATCAGGAAGAAGACGGTGTGAAACGCGGAGACGGCCGGTGTCGAGCGGGAAGGCGTGAACAGGCCCAGAAGCGCAGCTCCCAGGGATACGCCGAAGCTCACCGTGAGTTGCTGGATCAACCCACCCAGACTGGTGGCGTGGCTCAGATAATCCTGGTCGATTTCGGCGTAGGCCAGCGTGTTGGAGGTCATGAACTGGCTCGATCGGACCATCCCGAACAGGAGGATGGTCGCGGCGATCCCGATGCGCGAGGTGTCGGGCCCGATGCGGCCGAAGGCGGCGAGCGTCCCGGTGCAAGCCACTGCGCTGGCGATCAGCAGCGAGCGGAAGCCGACGCGGCGCAGTGCCGGGCCGATGGCGATGCGGACCAGCGGTGCCGCGAGCGCCGATAGGAAGGTGAGCGAGCCGGATTCCGCCGGACTCATGCCCAGGCCCAATTGCAGCAGCAGGGGCAGGAGATAGACCGGCGCGTTCATCGCCACGCGGCATAGGCCGCCGGCAAGGGTGGCAACGCCGAATGTGCGTTGGCGCAGCAGGTTCAGGTCGACGGCCGGGTGTGGCTGTGCGCGGCTGCGCCGGACGAATGTGAGGAGAACGACGCCGGCTGCCGCGACGGCGGCGGCGAGCGTCATGCCAGAAATGCGCCCGATGCCTTCCATGGCGAACTGCAGCAGGCCCACTCCGGCGCAGAGCAACATGAATCCCGTGATGTCGAACGGAGGCGCTTCGCCATTTTGCATCGGTGCGACGAAGCGCAGGGTCAGCGCCATGCCGATGAGGCCGAACGGCAGGTTGATGTAGAAGATCCACCGCCAGGACAGGTAGGTCGTCAGGTAGCCGCCGAGGAGCGGACCGATGACCGGGCCGGCGATGGCCGGCAGGGTCGCGTAGGTCATCGCGCGCACCAGTTCGCTGCGCGGAAAACTGCGCAACAGGATGAGCCGGCCGACTGGCGTCATCATCGCTCCGCCGAGCCCCTGGAGAATCCGCGTCGTCACCAGCATCGCGAACGTGTCGGCAATGCCACACAGGGCCGATCCGGCGGTGAACACCGCGAGCGCCGCGGCGAACACGCGGCGGGTGCCGAACCGGTCGGCAAACCAGCCGCTGAGGGGGATGAACACCGCGAGCGCAAGGACGTACGCGCTTACCGCGAGGCTCATCTGCACGACGGTGACATGCAGGGAGCGGGCCATGTCCGGAATGGCCGTGGTCACGATGGTGGCGTCGAGTTGTTCCATCAGGAACGCGATCGCTACCACCAGCGGAATCAGCAATCCGGGCCGTTGCGGTGCTTCCGGCATGAGGTGGGGGACGTCGGCGGGCGTCGGGCGGGGTGGGCGCGCATTGTACGGCGTGCCGGTTCGAGCCGTTTTCCTCGGCGCCGACCCGCCGCCGGCGCCTGGTTGCGGCCTGCGCTTGCGTACCCTGCGGGTCCGTCTAGGCGCGCGCGAGCTTGAACATCTTCACCGCGTCGACCAGTTGTGCGGCCTGGCTGCGCAGCCCTTCCGACGCTGCGGCCGATTGTTCCACCAATGCGGAGTTCTGCTGCGTCGCGCGGTCGAGTTGCAGGACGGCATCCCGCACTTCCGCGATTTCCGTCGTCTGCTCCCGGGTCGCCGCGCTGATTTCCGCAATCAGGCTGGCGACATTCCGGACCTGGGCGACGATGTCCTCGATGGCGGCAACCGCCTCCGTGACCAGCGACGATCCATTTTCTACCCGTTCGATGCTGCCGCGGATCAGCGACTTGATTTCGTTCGCCGCCGTGGCGCTGCGCTGCGCCAGGTTGCGGACCTCGCTCGCGACGACCGCGAACCCGCGGCCCTGCTCTCCGGCACGGGCTGCTTCCACCGCGGCATTCAGCGCCAGGATGTTCGTTTGAAATGCGATCCCATCGATCACGCCGATGATGTTGCCGATCTTCGTGGAGCTCTCGGAGATCGCGTTCATGGTCGTCGTCACCTGGTTGATGACGTCACCGCCCTTGGCGGCGGCGGAACTCGCCGATGCGGCGAGCTCCGCCGCCTGCGTGGCAACGTGGGCATTACGTTCCACCGTGGCGGCCAGGGTTTCCATCGATGCCGAAGTCTGCTGGAGGTTTGATGCCTGCATTTCGGTGCGTTGCGACAAGTCCTTGTTTCCCGCCGCGATCTCGGCCGAGGCCGTGGATACGCTGTCGCTGTTTGCACGCACGCTTTCAACGATCCGGGTGAGGCTCTCCTGCATCTTCTGCATGGCTGCCATCAGGCTTTGGGTGTCCGACGGATTCGCGGCGACGGCGGCGCTGAGGTTGCCGACCGCGATCTCTCGCGCGAGGAGGGTGGCATCTTCCGGCTCTCCGCCCAGTTTGTCGGTGATCTGGTGCGACAGGAAGTAGCCCGCCGTGCCGGCGACGCCGCATACCAGGATCATCACGATGAGGCTCGCCATCGTTGCACGCTCCTGCGCCCCGTGGGCACCGGCGGCCGCATCCGTCGCGCTCGCGACGATCTGCCGTTCCAGTTGCGTGGCGATCTGCTCGGGCTGCTGCTCAATGCCTTTTGCGGCC
>JAJYBQ010000101.1 GCA_021778935.1 Pseudomonadota bacterium
GCCGCGAGCCACGAAATCGCCGTTTTTCCACAACGCGCCAAGACCGTACGGATTTGCCACCTCGACCTTGCCAGGCTCTCCCGCCACCGGCACCGGCGCCGGTGCCGAAACCGTGGCCGGCGCCTCGGCAGCCGGCGCACCCTGCGCGACCGCGCCGGGCGTCCAGGCCGCGGCGCCGGCCATGAACGCCACCCCCAACACGAAAATCCGCGCCGCCGACGCGACGCGCCCAAACCGGTTGCCGAACATGCCCATGCTCTCCATTTCTTCAATCCTGCAGCGTGAAGGTGTACGCCTGCGCCACCCAACTCAACACCGGTTTGCCGTCGGCCGTGGCCGGACGGAACCGACAGCTTGAAATCCACTCTCGCGCCGAGACGTCCAGGCGCTCATACCCGCTCGACCGCGTGATGTCCACCCGCGCCGGCAGGCCATTGATGCCGATCTCGATGCGCAACACGACGGTCCCGGCCTCCATATTGCGCCGCGACGACATTGGGTAGTCCGGTTCCGCGGTGGCACACGAACTGCGATCCAGCGCCGGGCGTGTCCGTGCCACCGGCACCAGACGCGGTGGCGCCGGTCGAACCGCAACCGGATTCGGCGGCGGGGTGTGGACAACCTGGGTAATCGCATGCTGCGGCGGCGGAACCGCGACCGGGACATCGGGCGGCGGCACAAACGGCGGCGGCGGGATGTCCAGCCTGGGCGGCGGCGGCGCGGCAGGTGGTGGCGGCGGCGGCGGCGTGTTTTCCTTGACGATCACCGTTTCGATCGGCTTGCGCACCGCATCGACGATCTTGTGCGCCAAGCCGTTGACGAGCGCATAGATGACCACGACGTGCAGCAACGCAACGAAGGAAAGGCCCAACCAATGCCGTGCGGGGTTTCGTTGCTGCTGGGCATAGTCCATCTGGTGATTTTATGCTGGAAATATGGCAAGAAGATTGCATGTCATTTTCGGGGTGGCCGAGGAGTTCCCGCGGGATGCGCAGTCCGTCGATGTCGCGAACGCCGCGGACGACCACCACGCCCGCCCGACGCGCGGCAAGCAACCACACCCGGCGCCGGGAATCTTTGCTAGAGTCCTCGCCGGCCCGCCCCGCACCAAGAAATCATCATGTCTACGTCCCAGATCCTGTCTCTTCTGCAGCGCCGCGAGGAATTGCTCAAGGAACTCAGTCACGTTAACGGACAGATCATCCGCATCGCACTGGAACATCATAGCGACATCGAGACGATCCCAGGCCTGGGGCGTGGCCGTGGCGCCAAGGGAGATGCAATCGGCGCGCGCCGCAGGTGGTTCAGCCGGGGAGAGATGCTCCAGCTCTCCCAAAAAATCCTGACCAAGCCGATGGCACAGGCAGAACTCGTGCGCAGCCTGCTGGCAGCCAAGGGCTACGACAAGGATCTCCCGGCGTCGGAACAAGCGCGCTTCAAAAGTGCGGCGTACCAAGCCATTGCGGCCGCGATCAACGCCAAGCAGTTCCTGCGCGGGAAGGACGGAACGATTGCGCTCCGAAAGGCGTGACCCAACAAGGAAAACGCGGCGCAAACGCGCCGACGATTCTGGTAGGGGCAGTAGGAGTCGAACCTACGACCTACGGATTAAGAGTCCCCAATCAGCCGTATTTCGCACCATTCCGGTGCGTTGACGAAACCCCAAAAATCGCTGTAACGCCATGATTTTCCGTCACTCTTGTAATGTGGCGGGATTCCGGCGCGTTGACTACAATTCCCGAAATCTGCTTACATAGTGCTTACATGGCGCTTACATGGCGACCTGCGGATTCTGGGAGGGTGGGCATGACGACGGAGACCGAGCGGCAAAACTTCACGGCGGGGCTGGTGGCGGCCCACCGTTGCGAGCCGGGGAAGCCTCAAGCCTTTTTATGGGACAAAGCCGCTCCCGGCCTGGGCCTGCGGGCGACCCCGACCGGCGCGAAGGCGTACATCTTCCAAGGCCGGTTTCAGGGAAATACCGTTCGCCTGACCATCGGGGAGCCGTCCGCCTGGTCCATCCCGCAGGCGCGCGAAAAGGCCCGCGAACTTCAGCGAACGATTGACCAAGGCCGCGACCCGCGCATCATCAAGGCGGAGACCATCGCGGCGGACGTTGCCAAGCGCACGGCGGAGAAGAACGCCGGGGCGACCGTTGCCGACGTCTGGGCCGTCTACCTTGCCGACCGGAAATCGCATTGGGGAGAACGCCACTACGCGGACCATTTGCGGGCAGCCCAAGCCGGGGGCGAGAAGCCCAAGCGGGGATTGCCGCGCGGCAGTCTTACCGTGCCCGGTCCCTTGCATTCCCTGATGAGCGGCAAACTCGCCGACCTGGACGCGGAAACCGTCGAGGCATGGGCGAAGCGGGAGGCCGCCAAGCGACCGACCGGCGCGCGTCTTGCATGGCGACTGCTCAAGGGTTTCCTGGGCTGGTGCAGCGAACACAGGGAATACGCGCACCTGCTGCCCGCGCAGAATCCCGCCAAGACGACAAAGAGCCGGGAAGCCTTCGGCAAGCCCACCGCGAAGAAGGACGCCCTACAGCGCGAACAACTCAAACCCTGGTTTGCTGCCGTGGGAGCGATTCGCAGCCCTGCGGTATCGGCATACCTGCGCGCACTACTGCTGACCGGCGCACGGCCCGGCGAACTGCTGGACCTGCAATGGCGCGACGTGGAAACGCAATGGAAGGCGCTGGTCATCCGGGACAAGGTGGAGGGGGAGCGCATGATTCCGCTTACCCCCTACGTTGCCGCGATACTCGCCGAACTGCCGAAGTCGAACGAATGGGTATTCGCCAGCGAACGCGCCGCGCTGGAACTGCGGAAGTGGAAAACCGCCGACCGACCCGACAAGGCGAAGCCTACGGGACGAATTACGGTTCCCCGCGACCCGCACGCGCTGGCGTGTAAGACCGCCGGAATCGAAGGGCTGACCCTGCACGGCCTGCGCCGTTCGTTTTCGAGTCTCACCGAATGGCTGGAAATCCCGGCCGGCGTGGTGGCGCAAATCATGGGGCACAAGCCAAGCGCGACCGCCGAGAAGCATTACAAGGTGCGCCCGCTGGACCTGCTGCGCATGCACCATGAGCGCATCGAGGCGTGGATTCTGAAAGAGGCAGGAATAGAGTTTGACGCGAAGGCCCCGCGATTGCAGGCCGTTGCCATAACGAAGTAACCCCCTTTGCCGCGCCTAGGGTAGCTCCCGAAAAGGCCGTTCCCTTGCGGCCCTGGCGCGGCATCCATCACAAGGGCGCGAAGGGAGCGCACGAATGCCGCACTACCGACCGGACCCGCTGGACCCGACAAAGAATATTTCCGCAATCGACCTGCTGCGCCGCAATCCGACCGAAACACCGCCGCCGTGTCCGCGCATTCTGGCCGAACTACTCAAGGCCGACACCTGGACGCGCCGCGCTGCGCTGCTGATTCTGGCCGGGTATTCGCCAAGCAACATAACCGCTTCCGTAGTCGGCAGCCCGGCAGTAATTGCGCCCGAGTATCTGGACGGTACGACATGGGGAAAATTGAGTGAGGCCGGACTATCGCACCCGCGCCAGGGCGAAGCCTTCGAGGAATACTTGCGCCTTACCGGATATGCCGCCGGTGGCGACCCGGACGAACGCAAGACGCCGTCGGAATGGTTGGCATGGGCGAAGAGCAAAGGATTTACGCCCTATTGGGAGCGTGAAACCCAAAGCGCGACCGACACGCCGGATGCAGGTTCGTCCTGGCAAGACAAAGCGCGGACGATTGCCGACGAGATCGACGGCGAGGATGCGGCGACTACCGGCGACCCGTGGTCCAGCCTTACGGACATGGCCGACCGCGTGGCGGAGAAAATGAGGGAGCGCGGCATTCATGGCCCGCATGGCCCGCTCTCCGGTAGCACCATCAAGCGCGAAGCATTGCAGGGTGGCCGCTGGCACCGGGAACGGAAAAAACCACTGCGCCGATAGCGGGGGGGAGCGGGGGAGATCGGGGAACCCCCAATTCCGGACTTCCCCCCGAACCATCAATCCCGTGGAAACCCTTTATTCATAAGGGTGTCCGGCAGTTCGCATTTCGCTTCCGGGGGGGAATTCCCCCGCGCAACGTTCCATCCATCGCGGCACATCGCTGCGCAAATGGAGCGACGGAAATGCACGAGAACATCCCCCCCGGATTGGCGCAACTTGCGCGAGGCCGCGACCTAATCACGCTGGCCGAAGTTGCCCGAGTTTTGAACAAAGCGCCCCAGACACTTCGAAAACTGCACAGCGCCGATGGTGCCGTTTACGGCATGCGCCCCCGGAAGATTGGCGGGCGATTGCTCTGGGCCGTCGCCGACGTTGCCCGCGTCCTGGCTGGCGGGGGCGAAAAATGACCGTCGCCTCCCCCATCCTCAACGACTCCCGGCTTCCGCCGGGATTGGTGCGGGCCGTCATCGACCGTGCGCGCGCTGGCGATGATCTTGAAATCGCGGCGGCGGCTTTGGCCCACTATTGCGGGGTCGAGGGCATCGAGTGCCCCAGTCCCGAAGATATTGCCCAAGAAGCGACCGAGGCGGCGGCGACGATCGACAAGGCGCGGGAAATTTCTGACGCGTGGCCAATCCCAAAGCCGCTGCCGGCCGATCTGCTGCCCGTGCGGACGTTCGACTATGAACTGCTGCCCCCATCGCTCCGGGGGTGGATTCAAGACGCCGCCGAGCGTTTGCAGGCCCCGCCCGACTATCTGGCCGTCGCCGCGATGGTGGCCGCCGGTTCTGTCATCGGACGGCGCATAGCGATCCGCCCGAAGCGAAAAGACACCTGGACCGAATTTGGCAACTTGTGGGGAATGATCGTCGGCGGACCGGGCACCGCAAAGAGCCCGTCCATCACGGACGGGACAAGCCATCTCCGACGGTTCGTAGCCACGGCGCGCAAAACGTATGAGCAGGAGCTCGCACAGTTTGACGCCATAACCGGCGAGCTCAAGCAGCGGGAGAAGGCCGCAAAAAAAACGGACGCGGTGGTAGTTGGCAAGCCACCACCGAAGCCGATCCACCGCCGATTCATCGTGAACGGTTCGACTGTCGAGGCGCTGCACGATCTTTGCCGCGAGAATCCGCAAGGTCTATTGGTCCTGCACGATGAACTTTCCGGGCTGCTGCGCGACCTCGAACGCGAGGAGCGGGCGAGCGACCGATCCTTTTACCTGCAATCGTGGGCGGGGAACGAGATCGTTACGCTCGACCGTATCCTGCGGGGAAAAGATCTCTGGGCGAGGGTGAATCTCTCACTTCTTGGCGGAGCGCAGCCGGACCGCATCGCCGGATTCGTGCGCAGCGTGGTGCGGGGCGGCGCGTCGAACGATGGACTTTTACAGCGGTTTGGCTTGACGGTCTGGCCGGACCATTCCGGCGAGTGGCGGAACGTTGATCGATGGCGTGATTCCGAGGCGCGGGAGGCGGCGGGGGCGGCATTCGACCGCTTGCGCGACCTCGACCCCTTCGCCATCGGCGCGGAACTCGACAAGTACGACGGCGACGACGGGGTTCCGTTCCTGCGGTTCGATAGCGGCGCGCAAGATGCGTTTTTTGATTGGCTCACCGAGCTGATGCGGGAAATAAACGGCGACACATTGCATCCGGCGATGAGTGCGCACCTGTCGAAATATCGAAAACTTGTGCCCTCCCTGGCGCTTGGAATTCATTTGATCGACGGCGGGACCGGCCCCGTGTCGGAGGCCGCGTTGCTGCGCGCGCTCGCCTGGGCCGAATATTTGCGCACCCACGCGGAGCGGATGTACGGATGCGGGACGGCGCGCGAAATTTCGTGCGCCCGGCTGATCTTGGGAAAGCTGCGCGCCGGTGCCATCGAGTACACGGACTCCGCCCGGCGGTCGTTTGACGCCCGGACGATTTGTCGGAAGCATTGGACCGGACTCGACAGGGAGGGCACCGCCGCCGGACTTGAACTGCTCGCCGACCTCGACTATCTGCGGCCGGAGATCACACAGACCGGCGGGCGGCCCGCCGTTGCGTGGATCGTGAACCCTGAGGCGCTGCGATGAGCGTTCAATCCAAATGGCTAGACCGACTGCGGGAACTCGAAAATCCAGAAAAGCGGGGGGGTCCCCCAGTGCCAAAAGTGCCAAAAGCCCCTTCTGTCACTTTTGGCACTGCCCCACCCCGCCATGTTTTAGAAAATTCGGCGGCGGAACTGCCCGACGATCCGGCGATGGCCCGCCGGCGGGAACGGGTGCTGGCCGTCTTGCGGGAGAACCCGGAACGGCATCGCCATGTGATCTTCGACCCCGACGCCGAGCCGGGGGTAGTAATCGCAACCGTGGCGGTGAGGATGGCCCAAGGCGGGATCGCAACCGGCGAGCTTCGCATCCCGGCGGATCGGTATGACCCGTTTCTGATACTCGCCATGCTGCAACGGGCGGAGCAGTGATATGGGCATGAAATCGCGGGCCAAGGGAAAAGCCGGGGAACGGGAGATTGCCGCCCTGCTGCGCGACCTGACCGGGCACGAGGTCCGGCGACGGGTGCGCCAGTGTGAAGGAGACTCCGACCTGGAAGGGATACCGGGCTGGTGCATCGAAGTGAAGCGCCACGCGAGGGCGACGCGCGCTGACATTGCCCGCTGGTGGGCACAATCCGCCGCACAAGCCGCGCGCGACGGCGGCAGGCCCCTATTGCTCTACCGGCAAGATCGCGACGAATGGCGGGCCGTATGGCCGCTCGAGGTGGCATCCGCCGGCTACGAATGGACCTGCGAAGGCGCACCGAAAGCGTGGGCCGCCGTGTTCCGTGAAGCGATGAAGGCATCCCGGAGTATGTGAGGTGGTAATGATGGGAGAGGCCGTTGCATGCCCATATACACACATGGCGGAAGTTATCAGCCGTAACTAAGACGAATGGTCAAGGTCAGGGCAGAGCGGGTGATCGGCGCTGCGCGGTTGCTACTCCTGCTACCCGAAGCGTGGCGGCTTGACTAAGCGATGCCAGTTAGTAATCAAAAACTAAGTTGTTACAATCCGACCGAAGCCCGCCGCCGTATTTCGTGAAATAGGGGCATAACGCCGTGAGTAAAAAGCCGCTGAAAGGCTGTGAAATCGGGGAGGTTATGGACGCCCTCATCCCCCGTCGGGGCAGGCCACCCATTGACCTGTCAACGCCGCGCGGTGTGCTCGAAGAATTGGAACGCCTCTACCGCGATACGCGGCATGGACGGCTCGACGCACAACGGGCAACGCGACTCGCATACCTTTTGAGCCTGATGCTGCGGGCGCACGAGACGGTGAAAGAGGCGGCGGACGGGAAGATCGTCGTGCAGATCATCACTCCGGACGCGGACGTGTACTGAGCGAGCCGGCAGGTAGGCCGTATTCGAGAAGCCATTGCCCCGGGTGGACTCCGCCGCGTTGATTCCATCAAAGCGGGGGGGTCCCCCAGTGCCAAAAGTGCCAAAAGCCCCTTCTGTCACTTTTGGCACTGCCCCACCCCGCCATGTTTTAGAAAATTCGGCGGCGGAACTGCCCGACGATCCGGCGATGGCCCGGCGGCGGGAACGGGTGCTGTCCGTCCTGCGGGAGAACCCGGAACGGCATCGCCATGTGATCTGTTTGCCGACGGGAAGGAATCGACGCGATGCCGACAAAGCGGCTCCGGCAATTCGGACCGGTGCGCGACGGGAAACGTCTTGAGGCCGCCTTGTCGGAACTGGAGGTGGCCGCACGCCTGCGCATCGTTCAAGACGGGCGGCGGAAAACTATCGCCGTGAATCCGGCGTTGGTGGGGGAGGCGCGATGAGCCTCGCCGACATCATCGCCGGAAAACTGAAATTTTCCGATGCTGCTACTGCTATTCCTGCTACTCCTGCTACCAATCCCCCATCGGCGCCCGCTTCGGTAGCAGGAGTAGCAACGGTAGCGGTAGCAAACGCAAAAAATGTGCGACCGGAAGCCTTCGGAGAACGGGCGATGCCCGCACCCCAAGTCGGCGACACGGCGACCCATGCGGACATGCTGGAACTGCACCCGGACGCGGGACCGGCGGAACCATTTACGCCGACCATCCGGAAACCATCGGCGCCCCTGACGGCTGGGCCGGCTGCGCGAACTCGAAAATCCAGAAAAGCGGGGGGGTCCCCCAGTGCCAAAAGTGCCAAAAGCCCCTTCTGTCACTTTTGGCACTGCCCCACCCCGCCATATTTCGGGCCTGACTGCGACCGGGCGGGAATTCTCCCACCTGCCACATTTTGAGGCAGTCCGGATTGGGAGTTTTCTTAGGATT
>JAJYBQ010000102.1 GCA_021778935.1 Pseudomonadota bacterium
GCGTCCGGTGCAGCAGCGGATTCTCGACCGGAAGCTCCGCATGTATGTGATCGATGCCTCGAAGGTGGCGCGCGAAGCAGGGCTGGGCGGCCGGATCAATACCGTGCTGCAAACCTGCTTCTTCGCCATCTCGGGGGTGCTGCCGCGCGAGGAGGCGATCCAGCGCATCAAGGCGGCGATCGAAAAAACCTATGGCGCCAAAGGCGCCGACGTGGTGCGCCGCAACCACCAGGCCGTCGATCGCGCACTGGCGCATCTTTTCGAAGTGTCCGTTCCAGATGCGGTGACGAGTTCGTTCGAGCGGCCTGCGGTCGTCCCCGACAGCGCGCCGGCATTCGTGCGCGAAGTAACCGCCCGGATGATGCGCGGCCTCGGCAGCGGCGACGACCTGCGCGTCAGCCAGTTGCCCGC
This sequence comes from Pseudomonadota bacterium, assembly GCA_021778935.1. Next base: position 412 of record JAJYBQ010000102.1, read on the forward strand.
CGACGGCACGTGGCCGTCGGGCACCGCCGCGTTCGAGAAGCGCAATGTCTCCGACATCGTCGCACACTGGGATCCCGCGCTATGCATCCAGTGCGGCCAGTGCGGATTCGTCTGCCCCCACGGCGTGATTCGTGCCCGATATTTCAACGAACGCCACTTGGACGGTGCACCGCCCGGATTTTCATCGGCGCCCGTCAATTCGCGCGGCAACCCGGACGTGCGCTTCTCGCTCGCGGTCTACGTCGAGGACTGCACCGGCTGCGGCCTCTGCTACGAGGCCTGCCCGGCGAGCAGCCCTGCCGATGCGGCGGTACGGGCGATCAACCTGGGCGACAAGGCCCCGACTCTGGAATCGGCGCGGGCCGACCTCGCCTTCTTCGAGACCCTGCCGGTGAACGACCGTGCGCGCGTCGACTTCGCCAACGTCCGCGGGGTGCAGTTCCTGCAGCCTTTGTTCGAGTTCCCCGGTGCCTGCGCGGGCTGCGGCGAAACCCCCTACCTGCGGCTGCTGTCTCAGTTGTTCGGCGACCGGCTGCAGATCGCCAACGCCACCGGCTGCTCCTCGATCTACGGCGGCAACCTGCCCGTGACGCCCTGGACGAAGGATGCGGCCGGCCGGGGACCGGCGTGGTCGAATTCGCTCTTCGAAGACAACGCCGAATTCGGCCTGGGGTTCCGCCTCGCTGCCGACAAGCACGTCGAACTCGCCCGGCGGCTGTTGCGGCAACTGGCGCCGAACGTCGGCGAGGATGCGGTTCGCGCCATCCTCGATGCGCCGCAGGAACGCGAATCCGAACTGCGGGCCCAACGCAGTCGCGTCGACGCCCTGAAACAACGGCTCGCGGCACTCGACGACGAAGCCGCGCGCGACCTGCTGTCGGTCGTCGATCACCTGGTCCGCCGCAGCATCTGGCTCGTCGGCGGTGACGGATGGGCCTACGACATCGGGTACGGCGGGCTCGATCATGTGCTGGCGAGCGGCAGCAACGTCAACGTGCTGGTCCTGGATACCGAGGTCTACTCCAACACCGGGGGGCAGTCCTCGAAGGCGACACCGCTGGGCGCCGTGGCACGCTTCGCCGCCGCCGGCAAGCGGGTGGCGCGCAAGGACCTCGGGCTGCAGGCGATCGCCTACGGCAACGTCTACGTCGCGCAGGTGGCGATGGGGGCGAATCCGCAGCACACCCTGCTCGCCTTCCGCGAAGCCGAGGCCTATCCCGGCCCATCCCTGATCCTTGCATATAGCCACTGCATCGCGCACGGCTTCGACCTGCGCCAGGGCCTGCGGCAGCAGGATCTGGCGACCGCGAGCGGCGATTGGCCACTCTTCCGCTTCAATCCGGCGATGCGCAAGGTCGGCGAGCGACCGTTCCGCCTCGATTCGCCGCGACCGACGATTCCGCTGCGCGACTACGCCTACAACGAACTGCGCTACCGCGCGCTCGCCGAGTCCGATCCCGACGCCGCGGCGATGCTGCTGGCGCAGGCCCAGCAGGTCGTCACCGAAAAGTATCGTCAGTATGAGGAACTGGCGAACCGCGGCGGGGAATCCTTCCACCCCGCCGGGATTCCCGCCCCCCCGTCCTGATCACGAAGCGGGCACTTCGACGACCTGTCCGTCGGACCCGACGAGCAGCATCCGGATCGCCTTGCGCCGGTCCGGTGGCGCGCCATCGGGGGCGCGATCCAACCCTGCATCGGCCAGCGCCCCGGCATAGCGCCGAAGCTGCTCTCGATATGCCGGCAGCGCTGCCGGATTCAAGGTCCACTTGAAATCCAGGATCCAGAGCGCGTCCTCGAATTCGACCAGGCGATCGATGCGTAACGGGGCGCCGTCGCGCGCCACGAGTTCGAGTTCCGCATCTGCTGCGATCACCGACTCCGCTCCGGCCGGCGCAAAGAAGCGCGCGAGATCGGGGGCGCTGCGCACCCGCTCCGCAGCCGCGATCGCCGCCTGTGCGTCGGACAAGGAAATCGCAAACTCGTGCGCCACGAGTTCCGCCGAAATCCTTCCGGGCTCCCGCCCATCGGTACGTTCCAGGAGCGCGTGCCAGGCAATGCCGATCCGCTGCGCCCGGGTCGATTCGGCCGCAGTCGGTTCCGCCACGTTGCGGCGGCCGACCGCCGACGGAACCGGTGCGGGCCGGAAATCGCGAAAGCGCGGGCCTGCATCCGCGAAGCGTGGCTCGGCGGCGGCACCGGAGCGGAGATCGGCCGGAAGCGGGACTACCGACGCTGCGTTTCCCGCCGACGGCGCGTGCGCGGCGATGCGCTCGTACCAGGTGCCGGAACCGGCGCGCGGGGAATCGACACCCGAGACGAGCAGCACCTGCTGCGCGCGCGTCATTGCGACATAGAGGAGATTCCAATCCTCCTGGCGACGTTGGGCGCGGTCCTGTTCGATCCACGGCAGGCGCGAGGCCCCCATCCGCGAGAGCTTGGCGATCAGCGAAACGTGGTCGGGCGCAGGCCGGTCGGGCAGCCAGGCAATCAGCACATCGTTGCGGTCCTCCTGGGCGTCGGGCAAGTGCGTGTCCGGCAGGGCGACGATCGGCGCCTCCAGGCCCTTGGCCGCATGCACCGTCATCAGATGCACGGCATCTTCGTCGGCGGCGATGCCCTCGTCGGCATGGGAATCGTCGGCTTCGCGCAGGTCACGCAGTTCACCGAGAAAGCGCGCAAGACTGGGAAAGCGGCCGGCATCCAAGGTCAGCGCGAGTTCGAGCAGCGCGTCGATGTTGGCCTGGATCTGCGCACCGGCGGTAACCGGCGCCGCCGCGGCATAGCGCGCGCGCAGATCCGACTCGTGGACCACCCGATCGAGCAGGTCGTGCACGGGCAGTACACCGGCCAGCGGCAGCCAACGCGACAACAAGTCCCGCGCGCGGGTGAGCGCGGGACTCGCCACGCGAAGTGTCGACAAGCCGGACCACCACGACGGTTCCCCGGCATGGTGAACATCTGGCCCCACCCGCTTCTCCGCGCCCGATACCGCGCCGTTCGCAGGCGGAACCGCACAACCGTGCCGCGCCTCCGCCAATCGGCGCAAGTCTTCCTCATCGCAATCGAACACCGGACTGCGCAGCGCACGGGCGAGTTGCAGGTCGTCGTCGGGCACGGCGAGAAATTCGAGCAGGGCGACGAGATCCTCCACTTCGAGCTGGTGCAGCAGGCTGCCGCGGCGGGCGCTCAAGAACGGAATTCCGGCGTCGCGGAACGCGCGTTCGAGTTCGCCCGCATACGTTCGCCGCCGCACCAGCACCAGCACATCGGACCAGCACGCGGGGCGCTCCTCCTCCCCCTCTGTCACCGTGGTGCGCGCCCGCCATGCCGCGATGGCCGCGGCCAACTGCAAGCCCTCGCGATATCGCTCGTCGCGGACGTCCTCGGCTCGCGCCTGGGTGAGCGCATCGCGCGTGCGCGCAACCCCGTCTCCCGTTGCACCCTCGGCGGCGCCATCGGGTACGCCGCCGGCGCTGCGCCCGGTATCGGACGCGATGCGCGGCAGCACTGCGTATCCGCCGGGTCCGGAGGACAGCGTGCGCTGCCCCTGGTATAGCGGATTGGCGTCGGCAAACACCTGGTTGAAGAGCGCAACGAGCTCCGGCGCATTGCGCCGCGTCACGTTGGTCCGCAGGGCGGCAGCGCCGAAATCACGCGCCAGGCGTGCGCGCGCGACGTCGAAGACCCGCGGCTCTGCACCCCGGAAGCGGTAGATCGATTGTTTGGGGTCGCCGACGAGGAACACGCTGGGACGATCGGCATCCCCATCGTACGCGGCCAGCCACGACTGCAGGATCTGCCACTGCAACGGATTGGTGTCCTGAAACTCGTCGACCAGCAGATGGCGGTACCGGGCGTCGAGCCAGGCCTGGGTATACGCGGCGCAGTCCGGATCGGCGAGCAGCCGATGCGCAATCCACTCCAGATCGGTGAAATCGACCACACCGGCACGGCGCTTGCGATCCTGGAATGCGGCAAGGAGGTGCACGCCGCAGCGCAGGCCGCATTCGTTGATCCGCAAGGCCTCCCATTCCATCCGCGCATCGCGCAGCGCCTCCGCCGCGGCCACGACCGATTCGTACCGTGCACGGTACGCGGCCTGCCGGTCGGGAACGTGCTTGCATTTTTTTTCGATCCGGTCGGGATCGAGCACCGTGCGCGGCGTGCCGTTCTGCGTCAGGAGCATTTCCAGGAACGCGGTCAGGCACGCCTCACCCGGCGCATCACCGCGGAGCGCGTCCTGCGTTGCCAGCCACGCCTCGGCTCCGGCGATGGCATTGCTCAGATAAACGCCCGGATCACGGATCGCGCGCCAGGTGTCGCGCATCGCGATCAGGTCCGCACGCAGTTGGGGCGCCTGCAATGCCGCTGCGGGCGCGATGTCGTCCGCGCCCAGCAGCTCCCGCAGGCGCGCACGCAGCGGAGCGCCCGAGCGCGCGATCGCCTCGTGATCGGAATCCGAGCCGCGGAAGCACCACCAATCCGCGCGGTGTCGCACGAAGTTGCGCAGCAGCATTTCCGCTGCGGCGTCGCCGGTCCAGCGCACGAGTTCCTCATAGTCGCGCAGCCGATCGGCCGAATCCGGACGCAGCAGCAACGCACAGAAGTCGGCCCACGCCTCCTCCATCCAGGGTTCGATGCGCTCGGCCAGCGTCTGCTCATACACACCCAGCCCGGTCTCGAGCGGCGCGGCGCGCAGCAGGCGCTCGACCCAGCCGTGAAACGTCTCGATCGCGACCGGGTTTTCGGCCACCGTCACCCGTTCGTACAGGCCGCGCGCAGCCGGCAAGGCACGGTTGGATTCTTCCGGAGACAAGCCGCGCACGCGCAGCATCGCCAACGCCTCGTCCTCGGTTCCGCACGCGAGCGTGCCAAGATCGGCGAGCAGGCGCTCCCGCATCTCCTGCGCCGCGCGACGGGTAAAGGTGATCGCCAGGATCTGCCCCGGCGCCGCGCCCGCGAGCAGCGCGCGCAGGATGCGACCGACGAGCAGCCAGGTCTTGCCGCTTCCGGCACAGGCCTCGACCACGCAACTGCGCCCGGGATCGAGGGCGCGGGCGACGAAACCTTCGTGCGCAACGGGGGCGCCATCGATGGTGTATTCGCTCATTGGGGTGCCCCCTCACCCTGCCCGCGCTCCGCAACGGCGGGAGAGGGGAATGTCCTGGCATGAGAAGAAAACCCGTGCCGGCACAGACTGCGCAATTCGCAGCGCCGGCAGACCGACTCGGCACCGTTCGCCGGCAGCGGCGCGCCGGCGGCGATCCGCGCAAGGTCTGTACGCAAGCGCGCGCGCAGCGCCGCGACCTGCTCCGCATAGGCGGCTGGAGCCACATCGATCCGGTGCACCACGCCGCGCTCCGGCATGCCAGGATCATCCGGCCGTTCCAGATGCAGGTATGCGGCCTGCGCCGAACCCTGCACATCGAGCAGCAGCCCGTAGAACGCCAGTTGTACGTCCTCCCCCAATTCCTTCTGGGCCTTGCGCGAGGCGCTCGGGCTGCGCGTCTTGTAGTCGATCACCCGTACCGCGCTGTCGCGCCCGGCGTCGATGCGGTCGATCCGTCCCAACAACTCCACCGACCCGGAATCCGCGTCCCCCTCGCCGAAGCCGAACGCTCGTCGCCGCGACGACTCCCCGCTGCGCCAGCGCCAGCCATCGCGTTCGTCCTTGTGCAACCATGCGACGTACCCCGGGATCCAGGACCGGATCCGCTCCCGGTAGGCAATCAGCGCAGGTTGCTCCGCCAGACGGGGGGAGAACTGCGCATCCACCACGGCACGCAAGGCTGCAAGATCGGCAGCCGGGCCGCGGATGGAAGCGGGGTCTGCATCCCGCGCGCGATGGAACTCGTACAGCACCTGATGCATGAGCAAACCGAGATCCCGCTTGTCGGGAACCGGCCGCGGCCGCTCGCGCTCGGCCAGACCGAGGGCGCGCAGGGCAAAAAACCGATAGGGGCAATCGACGAGGTCCTGCGCCGCGCCCGCCGAGATCCGCGCCGGCAGCGGCGCGCGCGGCGCGCGCGGCAGCGACGGCCGCGCCGCCACCGCTTCCCATTCGAGGGCGAAGCCCTGCATGCGCGGCGGCGTATCCGGGAAAAATCCCATCAGCCGGTCCAGGCGATCGAGCAACGGCGACAACGCCGCCGGCTCGTCGCCGCGACGGAACCGCCACGTCGCCGCGACGGCGGGGGTCGTTGCCAGCAGACAGGCCCAATCGAGCGTCTGTTCCCCCCGCATCGCGTCCATGCCAGGCAGGCCCAGATCCCGCCGAACGGCGGGCGCCATCAGGACGCCGGGGGGCGGGGTCCCCGGCAAATGATCGGCATCGGCCCCGATCAATAGCGCGGCGTCGAAGCGCCGCAAGCGCGTTCCCGCCAGCGAGGTCATCAACACCGGGCTCTCGGTGTCCTCCCCGGCACCGATGTCCTCGAAATACGCCGCCAGGAACGCGCGAAACTCGGCAGGACGCAAGCGCAGATCGAAATCGCGCCATTCCTCCTGCAAATGCTGCAAGGCATCCAGGACGACGGCGCCCACCGGATCGGCGGCCAGGGCCGCCGCCACGCCGAGTTCATCGAGCGCGGCGAGCAGCCCGCGGAGATGGTCCGCCCCGGGCGCGTCCTTGGCACCGCGCGCCCGGGCGACCCAGACATCGAGGCGATCGCGCGCACCGGCCGCGAACGGCGACTGGAGCCAATCGGACCGATCCTGCGGCGTCGCGTCGGCCCCCGCCAGGTCGAGCCAGTGGATCACGACGGCGCACGCGCTCGTCGTCGACAGCTTCCACCCCGACTCGTCGCGCACCAGCACCTGCGCGCGTTCGAGCAGCGCGCGCACCCGGCGCGCGGTCAGCCGATCGCACGCCACCAGCGCGATGCGTCGCGCGCCCTGCCGCAATCGATCCAAGGTCCACCGCGCCGCCGCCGTGGCCTCCTCTTCCAACGTCGACGTCTTGATGATGGAAAACCCCGGCAACGCCGCCGCGTCCCCGGTCGCTGCGCGCAAGGCGGCGGCGCGTTCGGCGAGCGGCACGAAATCCGCCGCCGCGTCGTCCGCCGCCGTGAGCACTTCGGGCCAGGCCGCGCCGATCCAGCCGTACCGCTGCACCAGGGCCGGCCGATCCGTGGCAACCAGCACCGTCGGCTGTCCCGACTGCTTCGTCATCGCCTCGCAAACCGCCCGCTGCCACGGCGCCGCACCCTGCGGCACCAGCCATACGAAGGGACCGCCCAGGCCGATCGCCCGCCGCTCCAGGCGTTCGCGCAGGAGTGCCGCACCGCCGGACGGCGTGCCGCCGCCCGCCATCAATCCGGCGCGCCACAGGGCCAGAACGAACTGCGCCTGCATCGCGCCCAGCCGCGCCGCGCGCCGGGAGAAATGCCGCTGCACCGCGGCGGCCCAGCGACCCTCGAACGCATCCACGGCGCCGCTCGCCGCCAAGGTGAGTTCATCGCTCAAGGCTGCGACGTCGCGTGCCAACGCCCAGAGCACCCCGGCCTGGGAACCGAAGGTTTCCCGCACCCAGTCGTTGCCGCGCAGGGCATCGAACAGCTCCGCCCGCTGCCGCCACCGCGCGAGACGCGCAATCCCGGCAAAGTCCTCGAGCGTCGTCGTCCGCGGGCCGACGAACGCGGCTCCCGGCCACGCCTCGACCAGGGCCGCGCGCAGCATCGCCGCGTGCGCCATCCGCGGGACGATCACCGTGACGCGGCGCAGATCACGCCGGCCAGGTTCGGCGAACCCGCGCAGCAGGTCCGCCACCCCGGGCCACCAGCGCTCATCCGGCGGAACCAGCAGTTCCTGCATGATCGATCCCTCGCAAAACGATGCGTGACACCTGCTCAT